>NZ_JAIQZM010000019.1:104205-122278 GCF_023333595.1 Argonema galeatum A003/A1 | reverse complement strand
ACATTGTAGAGACGTTTCATGAAACGTCTCTACAGCCTAGAGACATAAAGGGGGTAATCGTTGCGGATTTGGTATTAATTGTAGATGCACCCTACCTAAGAGGCGGCAAATCTGAGAGTTATGAGTTATGAATTAAACATTCTTAATTCATAACTCATAACTCAAAACTATTTTTAGCCGCCCATACCAGGAATCATACTCTTACTGAGGCGTTTGAGCGCGATGTTAACAACATCGCTGTAACGCAGTTCTCCGCAGAGGATTTTCGCCATAGTTTGGGTAGCCGTGGGTCGCTTCACCCCCACTTTGTAGCCAACTTTGGGAATTTTGTAGAACACCCCAGCTAGGCGTTGCGCCCATATCATATCGCTTCCCCATTCATCGGCGATGACTTGGGTATATTTTTCCAGGGCATTCAAATCGCCACCAATAGCCCGATCGATCGCTTCGGCAGCCTTCATACCGCTAAAAATAGAAGGACGAATGCCCTCAGCCGTCATTGGATCGACCACGCAGGCGGCTTCTCCAGCTAAAACGGCGTTTTGGGTGTGCAGCTTTTGATTGCCATCCCACAAGCACAGGGGATGCCCGTATTGCTTGCTATTTTTAACATCCACACCGAATAGAGTGCCGTACTCAGCCAAAATGCTCTTAAAGTCTTGCGGTTCGCCGCCTTGAAACGTCCCGATGCCGATCGAATAACCGTCTGCTTTAGGGAAGTTCCAGATGTAGCCATTTTTGACCATCCCGAACTCAAAGTAAGCTCTAGTATCGGGATTCGCCGGATTTGGTGTTTCTGCCTCCAAGGCTCCACCCAGTCGGCGTTTCCGTTCCTTGAAGCCCAAAAACTTAGCCATTGGCCCTTTGGCACCGTCGGCGGCGATCAAATAGCGAGCTTCTACTGGGCCATTAGCCGTATTGACTTGCCAGCGATCGTTCTTAAATTCAATCCCCGTGACTTCCGTATTATCTCGGAGTTCAGCCCCTTGCTTCTGTGCTTGCTGGATGAGGAAGTGGTCGAAGACATCTCGCCGCACCATCCAAATTGGCTCCATATTTTTGAGTTTGGCTTCCACCCGATCTTCCATTTTCCAGGTGTAGCAAATGGTGTCCACCTTCAAGGAAATTGCTGGGGAAAAGTCAAAATCAAACCATTGGGCGATCGCAGGTGAAACGCCCCCGCCACAGGGTTTATAGCGAGGCAAGCTTTCTTTTTCCAAAACTAAAACAGAACGCCCCCGCTTAGCCAAATGATAAGCTGCGGTTCCACCTGCTGGGCCAGCACCGACAATAATGCAGTCAAACATATTACAGCATTGGGGTAATTTAACTTAACCGTTGTACCATTAGACGGTGGTAATGTCTTTCTCTTTCTCCGCCAGCAATGTTTCTACTTTGTTGATGTACTTATCGGTCATCTTTTGAATTTGATCTTGTAGATCTTTCGCTTCATCTTCAGAAATCTCGGCGTTCTTTTCCTGCTTGCGAATAGAGTCTACGACATCGCGGCGAATATTGCGAATCGAGACTTTTCCTTCTTCAGCGTACTTAGCGGCTATCTTCACGAATTCTTTACGTCGATCGCTCGTCAGCGGCGGAATATTCAACCTGATTGTTGAGCCATCGTTGTTAGGAGTTAAACCGATATCCGAGAGCGAAATCGCTTTCTCAATCAAATTTAAGCTACTGCGATCGTATGGTTGAACCGTAATCGTAGTTGAATCCGGTGTATTAATGTTCGCGAGGGATTTCAGAGATGTTTGGGCACCGTAGTAATCTACCACCACTTTATCGAGCAGAGAAGTGCTGGCTCTGCCGGTGCGGATGGTATTAAAAGCCTGTTGAGTAGATTCAACTGCTTTTTGCATTTTAGTTTCAGCTTCAGCTAACTTCATATAAATCTCCGACTACCGTTCCTATATGTTCTCCCATCACAGCTCGACGGATGTTACCCCTCACAGTGAGGTCAAAAACCATAATTGGGATATTGTTCTCTTTGCAAAGAGCGATCGCGGTACTATCCATTACCCGCAGATCGGCAGCCAAAACGTGCGCGTAGTTAAGGCTTTGGTAGCGTTTGGCATGAGGATTCAGAAGCGGATCTGAATCGTAAATACCATCCACTTTAGTCGCCTTAAAAATAACATCAGCGCTGATTTCAGCTGCCCGCAGAGCAGCTGTGGTGTCCGTTGTAAAGAAAGGATTGCCAGAACCAGCGCCAAAAATCACCACTCGTCCTTTTTCCAGGTGACGAATGGCGCGACGCCGGATGTAGGGTTCCGCCACTTCTTGCATTGCGATCGCAGTTTGCACGCGAGTCGGAACTCCCGATCGCTCCAGAGCATCCTGCAACGTCATGGCATTCATCACCGTGGCGATCATGCCAATATAGTCTGCCGTAGCCCGATCCATTCCCCTTGCCGCCCCCTTGACGCCCCGAAAAATGTTTCCGCCACCCACGACAATCGCTATCTGAACGCCGCTAGCAATCACCTCCGCGACTTCAGAAGCGATTTCCTGAACCACTGCTGGATCGATTCCGTAGCCGAGGTTGCCCATTAAGGCTTCACCGCTCAGCTTCAGCAAAACCCGTTGGTACGCTGTCCCCATGAAATTACTATTTGCTCAACTGAATTTGCCTCCAACTTAAGATAGCAGCAGAAGGGGCTTTATGTGTCCATTATCGCCACTTCAAAGAGCAGCCTTGAGCTTCAGTGTGGGTTGGAGTTACCGTTTCGCCCTTCATCAGCTGGGCTACAGCATTCCGCAAATGAAATACCTGCGCCAACTCTGGTGTTTCGGGACGATCGTCAATACCGCCACAGTAACGCAGAACGCTCTCACGATCTAATAGGAAAACCTCCGGTGTTATTTGGGCACCAAAGCCGCGAGCCACATCCTGCGTCGGATCGCGCAGGTAAGGGAAGTTAAGCTCATGGGTAGCCGCGAAGTTTTTCATATTCTCGAAGCTATCTTCAGGAGATTGGATCGCATCGTTGGGATTAATCCCCATGAGGGTAAAACCTTCATTGTGAAAGTCTGCCTGAATTTTTTTGAGACGCTCTACATATAACCTCACAAAAGGACAGTGATTGCACATGAAAATAACGCCTATTGCTCGGTTCTTTTCCAGATAGCGGGCTAAGTGGTGAACCTCGCCATCAGTACCCGGCAGTTCAAAATCCGGAGCATAGCTGCCAATACGAGTGCTGGTTTGTTCCATAAAACTCTTTTTGAGGGGGCTACAAAAGTCAAAAGTCCTAAGTCAAAAGAAAAAAAATCTAGGGACTAGGCCGCTACGCAAAAGTCACTCATTCACTCATTCACTCATTCAAAAATCCTTTGAGTGTAAGGCATTTGACTACTTATGAACTGGTGGGTTATTTCTGCCGCGCTGCACTAGCGCTATTGTCACAATAGAAGCAGCGAGAGGAAAACTGCCTGTGAACTCGCTTGGCACGATCGATCCAAAATCTAAAATTGCTATGACCCCTTCTGCTTCTACCAATGAAACCGCCACTCAAACTTGGACTTGGCAGGGTTTCCCCATCTGCTATCAGACTCAAGGAAACGAAGGCCCAGCAGTTATCCTTGTACATGGCTTCGGTGCTTCTTGGGGGCACTGGCGCAAGAACATCCCTATATTAGCTAAAACCTGCCGAGTTTATGCTATTGACTTGATTGGCTTTGGTGCATCAGCTAAACCGATTCCAGGAGTTGAGATTGAGTATACCTTTGAAACTTGGGCGCAGCAGATTGCTGATTTTTGTCGGGAAGTCGTCGGTAGCCCCGCATTTTTAGTCGGTAATTCTATTGGCTGTATCGCGGCGATGCAGGCAGCGGTAGACTATCCAGATATCGCCAAAGGGGTTGCCCTGCTCAACTGTTCTCTACGGCTGTTGCACGATCGCAAACGCGCCCACTTACCCTGGTATAGACGATCTAGTGCCCCAATATTACAAAAACTCCTAGCCGTCAAGGGTGTTGGTCAGTTGTTTTTCGATCGACTGGCTAAGCCAAAAGTTGTTCGGAAAATTCTGCTCCAAGCCTATAAAAATCCAGAAGCAGTTACGGACGAACTGGTGGATATCCTGATGGCACCAGCATTTGACCCTGGTGCTGTAGATGTCTTTCTAGCTTTTACGCGCTATTCCCAAGGGCCGCTACCCGAAGACCTTCTGCCCCTTCTGCCCTGTCCGGCGATAATTTTGTGGGGGACAGAAGACCCTTGGGAACCGATCGCGCTGGGGCGAGAATTAGCTAACTTTCCGCAAGTGCAAAAGTTCATTCCCATTCAAGGCGTTGGGCATTGTCCGCAGGATGAAGCGCCTGAGTTGGTGAATCCAATTTTGGAGCAATGGGTAATGGAGAATTTTAGATCTTAGATTTTTAAGTTCATCCAGATTAAGCCTCAACATTTTTGACGATCGCTTTTTCCTGATCGGTTCTGTCCAGGAAACTTGGTTCTGTATCCACAATGGATTGGGCAGCTTGACGAAATGATGCGATCGATACCAGACGACTTGAGGCAGAATCCCACAGGATAAATTTGAAACAATTAGGAATATCGGACATTCGCAGCACTTTTGAATCAGCTAGCAGGTGACGATTCTCATTGTGGCAAGCTTCTAGGTTGTAATTAGGGATTCTTTCGGAAAGATGATGAATATTGTGGTAGCCAATGTCTGCGGCAAACCATTTGAAAACTGTCGGTAACTCCAGGTAACTGCTGCCCTCAATTGCTCCGCGTAGATAATCCCAGCCTTCCGTTTTGTGGGCGTAAGAGCCATCAAAGTTATGTTGCACAAAGAAGACGCAGATGAAGATTGCCGCCGAAAAAGTTAGCGTAATTGAGTAAACGCTGAGGAAAAAACCAAATCCCAGTAAATGACCAAGAAAAATCCAACCTCCAACTACGCAAATGTTGTTGAAGAGCAGATCCCAAAACTCACCCGCCGTGTACCAATTTCTAGATTTATGGGAGGAGATGATTTTTGCTAAACCGATACCCGGATCTTGCTTCAGGCAAGTCAGGAGATGACCAATAAAACGATATGTTCCCAAAATCAGGGCAAGTCTTGGCTTAATGGCAAGGTAGAAAAAACCTCCAGGGAAGATCATCAATGGGTGTCTCAGTAATTCATACCGCCGCTGAGCAGATGGACTGAGTTTGGCAAACTCCTCAGTCGAGATCAATGCAGAAGGTCCGCGATACCGCTCCCAATCACCGTTTGTTTTGTGGTGATAGGCATGACCTCTTGACCAGGGGTATTGGGGGATCGCGTTGATCGCACCCAGCATAAAACCGATGACCCGATTAACCCGTTTTGAACGAAAGAGCGAATAGTGTCCGCAATCGTGCATCAAAGCAAAACAACGCCCTGAAAAAAGCGCCATCAGAACCATAATTGGTGGAAGCAACCAAAAGGAAATAAAAGCTGCTTTAACTGCTAAAAACCATAAAAGGAGATAGGGAACAACTGTATTGAGAATTTGATAAGTCGCCCGTAAGTCGTTGCTCTTCATGTAGGGAGCTAGGGCAAAGTCCGACTTTTTAACCGTAGTTTCCATTCAATCAAGTCTCTTATGAACAACCTCGAAGCAATCAGCCGAAGCGATCCCTAAATCCCATTCAGGAAAGACTTCCCTTCGCCCAGCGTTGCGAAGCAACCGATTGAGATCGGATTGCTACAACTTTGACTGGACATCGATAATATACCTCTTTTGGCTTCAAGCTTGATGGCTTGGATCGCTTTTTGACGGAGGTCGTAACTGTAGGGTTTAGGCATTGGTTTCGCTCCGGCACAGCCGGAGCAAGATCGAGGTCTGCTTCCAGTTTATGGCTTAACCGCCAAGGCGGTTGCTATAATTAGCTCAATTTCTTCGTTGCAGCCAATCCTTACCAACCTTAATCGTAATATCAGATTCCAGATTGCCGGTGCTTTCAACGCGCACATCACCGAATTCCAGCGCTCGGCGAATCGCCTCAGCACCGTCACCATCTCCTTGCTGGGCAACAATGCGCGTTTCTGACAAAGGTTCTTTCCAGGGTTCGGCAACGAAGACATTGCGATAGCCCGCCTTTTTGAGCTTAGCCAATAAGTCATCAGCCGCGCCAGGTTGGCCAGTGCTATCTTGAATTGCTATGTTTATATTGGTAGGGTTAAAGGCGCGACGACTCTTTTTATTAGAGTCATCCACGTCTAAATACTGGGCTACCATCTTGTCAATGCCACGGCGGTTCGGCAGCCAGTAGCTAGCCTCGAACTGCTCCGAATCGCTAAAATCACCCGGTACCATCAACATCTGCACATTCGATCGATTTGTTTTGACGCCAAAACCCACTAAGGCAACTAACTCTTCAAGCGTTAAGTTAGTATCGATGTGCGACTGGACTATTGAGAGAATTTGAGGTACTCGCGACATGGTACCCGGATTGAGGGCTTGTTCCGCTAAAGCTCGCATTACCATTTGTTGCCGCTGCACCCGGCCAATATCGCCTAGCTTATCGTAGCGAAAGCGCAGGAAGTTTTGCATCTGAGCGCCGTTGAGGTGTTGCGTCCCAGCTTTAAAATCGATGTAGAGATGCTGGGTATCGTCCTTGTACTTCATGTCCTGGGGTATGTAGACGGTGACGCCGCCCAAGGCATCGATCAGTTTTTCTACGCCTTGGACATTGATGCGGACGTAGCGATCGATTCTGATGCCGCCCAGCAAGTTGCTCGTCGCCCTAGCACTCAGTGCTGGGCCACCAGCAGCGTTAGCAGCGTTAATTTTGGTGACGCCTTGCCCCTCAACTAAAGTCCGAGTATCCCGTGGAATAGAAAGTACGATTAATTTTTGGGTTTGGGGGTTAAAGCGTAGCAGGAGCATGGTATCCGAGAGCCCCTCAAAAGAATTGACCACCGGGTCATATCCATTGTTTGCTGGATTGGGTGACTCACCCAACTCCGAACTGAGAACTTTTATTCCCAAAACTAAGATATTGACAGGTCGGGTCAGCTCCGGCAAACGCAGATTCGTAGTCGAGATATTGCCACCAGAAAACACTGCTGCTTCTTCCGCGCTCATTCGGCTTTGCATCAAGGGTTTAGTGGAAAGAGACACTGCCAGCAGGGCTCCCGCTGTTGCCGACAGCATGGCGATGCCGGTCAAGCCAAACCCAAGCCAGAGCCAACGTAGGTGGTTTGCTTTGGCAGGCTGACTCACAAAAGATGGGCTAATTTTTTGTCCCAGAGAAAATAGAGCGGCAATGTTTCGAGTTGGCACTGGCTTCCTCACACACTAAAAATTTGGAGTGTCTAAAGTTACTTTAGATTTTCCAATCAGAATATTCATACCAGTATTTCCTACCGTTTGCTACAAAATCAGGGTAGTTATCTTCAGGGCGGCCCTGGAACCCTGCGACCTTAATCAGGAGTATGCAGCCGGAAACGAGATCGGGTGGCACTCTTGGCGATTAGGATAGATATTTGCGAACGACGCGCTCAGCGATGGTACTGATTACTGGTAAGCGCAGGGATTGATGCTGCGAGAGACGAATCATCAACCAAATACACACGACAAAGTAACCAGAAGTGAGCAAACTATTCATCAACAACAGGGGCAATTTGAAAGATTCCGAAGCATCTGCGCTAGTACCCAACAAAATATACCCCAATAGCCAGCCAATGGCTAGTGTTACTGACAATCTACTTACAGCTTGTCGCGAAGGGCTATCTCGACGGCGGTATAGAGTCCAGAGGGCTGGGAAAAAGCCGAGGACTGGGGTCAAATATATAAATAGCTCTAAGCGTTTGAGGTCTGGATTTTCAAAGGGGTCAATGTCTTTCATCGGCAGGGGGAGTGGGGGAGAAGGGACAACATTGAGGCAGAAAAAGGGGGTAGCTAACCCGGATTTGGTATTACTTGCATTCGCTCTGGTTGGGAATGGGTAATGGGTACGTAGTTGCGCTTTAGCGCTAAAGCGCAACTACGTACCCAGAAAGTTACTCATTACCCATTACTTTGCGGGTACAGTCCACCAAGCCAAAGCATAAGGCTGAGTTGCCTCGTTGACTTTTTGGCGATATTGGACTCGGATTTTATAGCGACCTGTTTTGGGAACTGGACAGAAAATATGTTCTACGCTATCGACTTCGCTAACAGAGGCACAGGCTTTAGCGCCATTATCGTTGCTGTCGGCGGGTATGAGATAGAGGTCGAGGTTGTTCAAACCGCGATCGCGAAATGTTTCGCCTATGTCATATTGATTATTCTTGTCGGTATCGTTTAGCTCGACCATTCTGTCCCAAGCTAGGGTGATGGAGGCAAAACTTCCCTGCTGCAATGGTTTGTCTAACACATAGTCAACAGAGGCGTTGGCTTCCACTTTGTTGTAATCCCAACCGATTGGCGACGCTGCTTCTGATGGTTTCCACTGACCGCCGCCAAACTGCTGAACTGCACGGGTGACATTTAGCTGACCCGTCCCCATTTGCAGATCCAAGGGAATTTTTTCATCCTTGTAGGCATCGGAGTCCAGCCAACTGCGGTTGCTTTTGTCGGTAATTGTTTTGGTCATACCCAGTCGCGAACCATCGCCAGTGTCTTTGAGTTTGTCGGCTGAGTTGAGGAATACAACTTTTGTGACTTCGTGGCGACGGGAATCAATGCTCCAGTGGGGCTGGCGGGTGCTAAGTTGGCGATCGCCAAATTCCTGGATCAGGGCTACGGAGGCGGTGACGTGAGGCGTTGCCAAACTGGTGCCGCTAACTTGGTTAACACTACCGTCCAAGTTCAGGACTGTAACATCGTGACCGGGGGCAACTATACCGATCGCACGACGCCCCCCAGCATTAATTTCTTTACCCGCTAGCCGACTGACAATTCCGGCGGCGATATCGCCGATATTGGCAAAGTCAACTTTGGAAAACACTCCATCAACGCGCTTGGTAAATGCGACGTTGATGCCGTTGAAGTTGTCGGTGGGAATGGGAATGCCGCCTTTGCCCTGATTTCCGGCGACGAGATGGAGGACATCGTAGACACGGGCAGACCAATCGATACATTGGGTCAGTAGGGCGTTGCCATCCAAAACGGCGGCGTCTCCTCGTGTATCCCGTTCGAGGGATTCGCCAAAGCTATAGTTGATCGATCGCACGTCTCCCCCATTTTGCTGGGCTACGTATTGAGAGGCGAGACACTCTTCTGCTTGCCCGCTTTTTTCGATTGCGCCAACCGCAGAAGAATACAGTCTTGCGCCTGGTGCGACGCCCGGTACGGCTTTGGATGTACTGATCATCATACCCGCGACGCTGAAGGCGTGGGGGTCTACGTCGGTATCTGTTTTGGCTGGTGTATCCCGCCAAAACACTCGCGTAACTGCGACGACTACATGATTTTGGCTCCCCGCTTTGTCCACGCCAAACTGTCCGGGGCGGCCTATTTCGACTTGACCGATCGCGATTTTGCGCCCGGTCAAATTGTAAGGAGGCTTTTGGAGCCGTAGAGCATCAATTCCAGATTCTCCAACTGATGAGTCGTTATTCAGGGCAACTACCGGGGCACACAGACAGGTAGCGCTGAGGCCCAATACAATCCACGCCTTATTTTTTTTCACCATCTGTCGCGCTCGCAAAGAGTTTTCCCATCTGAGGGATCAAACTGAATTAGGGGTTGTGACACATTTTGTTAAAATGCTTACAACTGAGGACGCAGGAGAGATCTTAGGCCATGACCCAAAAGCAATCCCACAAATCTATTGTTGTTGCTCCCTCTATCCTATCAGCGGATTTTAGCCGTCTGGGGGATGAAATTCGGGCTGTTGATGCCGCTGGGGCAGATTGGATTCACGTTGATGTGATGGATGGTCGGTTTGTCCCGAACATTACGATCGGCCCATTAATTGTAGAAGCTATTCGTCCGGTTACGAAAAAGCCTCTGGATGTCCACTTGATGATTGTGGAACCGGAGAAGTATGTGGAGGATTTTGCTAAGGCGGGTGCTGATATTATCTCGGTTCATGCCGAGCATAATGCTTCTCCTCACTTGCATCGCACTCTGGGTCAAATCAGAGAGTTGGGTAAGCTGGCGGGTGTGGTTCTCAATCCTTCTACGCCGTTGGAATTGATTGAGTATGTGCTGGAACTTTGCGATTTGGTGTTGATTATGAGTGTCAACCCCGGTTTCGGCGGTCAAAGTTTTATTCCCGGTGTGCTGCCAAAAATCAAGAAGTTGCGCCAAATGTGCGATGAACGCGGTCTCGATCCTTGGATTGAGGTGGATGGTGGTTTGAAGGGGAATAATACTTGGCAGGTTTTGGAAGCTGGCGCGAATGCGATCGTAGCTGGTTCGGCTGTGTTTAAGGCGAAGGACTATGCTGAGGCGATCGAAGGTGTTCGCAATAGCAAGCGTCCGACTCCTGAATTGGCAACTGTTTAAAATAGCTGGTTTTAAACAATGTTAAAGTAAGTCAGATAGGAGAATTATCTACCTTTCTGACTTACTTTTTCGATCGTAATTCTGCAAAGATATGCAGTTAATGCGAAGGGCCGATCGAGCTTTTTGGAAAAGATTATAGTTTGTCAATAAACTTTTTGGCTTTATCTTTGATGTTCTCTGCCGTATTCATAGCTTGCGCTTGAATTTGCTTGGCTTTGCCTTCGGCTTTTTGTTGAGGATCGCCAGTTATTTCACCAAGAGCCTCTTGAGCTTTACCTTCCATATTTTTTGCGATCGCTTTGGCTTTATCTTGTAAGCTCATCTTGCTTCTCCTTGTTTTTTGTGAGTAAATACTTATGACGGAACGCAACTTTGTTTGTTGCTATTTGAAAAGTTTTTATCATTATAACATAAATTTTCTAAGTTCATCTGCCCAAAGAGATAGGCGATCGCACTTAACCCCTGTATACCTGCGATCCTGTCTCCGTTCTGGGGTTAAGATTGAACTTAGATGCTCCAATGGGACATCTTCCCGTAGCAATGGATTTGTGGGAAAGCGGTTGGACGTATGGTAGGTGGTGGGAAAGAGTAGATTGTTTCGCTGCTTTCGCCTCGAAAATTGTAAACTTTAACATGGTAAATCAATGAGTGTAAGGCTACATCCCCATGCTCAAGCAAGATTAATTGAGCGTGGTGCAACTGAGGCAGAAGTAATCGCCACTGTCGAAAGTGGTACACCTTTTGCGGCTCAATTTGGTCGCACGGGTTTTAGGCGTAACTTTTCCTTCAACGCCGAGTGGCGGGGGACGGTTTATACTATGAAAAAGGTTGAAGTAATTGCCGTCAAGGAAAACGAAGACTGGTTAGTTATTACCGTAATCGTCAAATACTTTTAAGGATAAAATCTAATGAAAATCACTTACGATCCTAGATACAACATTGCTTATATCTGCCTGCAAGAAAAGACGACACAGGTGGAGACGATTCAAGTCAGTGAAGAAATGAATGTGGACATTACACCAGACGGAACTATTTATGGTATTGAACTCCTCAATGCCAATCGGCAATTAACTGCTGATAATCAAGGAAAGTTGATTGTAGTAAATGAAGCATTGGGAGAATCGGCTGAGATTAAACTAGCACTATGAAAACGTAGGTAATATCCATGAAAATTAGTTATGATGCCGAGTTTAGACCTGAGCGAGAAAGATAAATGGAAATGATTATATGAGACAATTCAAAATCATTGTAGAAAAGCATTCCGATGGTTATGTGGCTTATCCCCTTGGTATTAAAGGGGCTGTAGTTGGCCAAGGTGATACTTATGCGGAAGCCTTAGCCGATGTCAAGTCAGCTATTAACTGCTATATCGAGGTATTTGGCACAGAGATGCTGGAAGATGACCCACCAGTAATCGAAGCTTTTTTGACAGAAGCAGAGGTGGCTATCTAATGCCTAAGTTTCCTGTCGATGCTTCTAAAAGAAGAGTCATCAAGGCATTTGAGCTATTGGGATTTCGCATAATTCGGGAAGGCGAACATATTGTCATGGTGCGAGAAAATGATGATGGAACAGAAACTCCATTGGTGATGCCTAACCAGTCTCAAATCAAATCAGGTACATTGAGAGCAATCTGTACTCAGGTAGGTGTGTCGCGAGAGGAATTCTTGACCTACTATGAACAAAGCTGAGGTTCTTTATCGTATATGACAATATCCTAGAAAAGGCGATCGTGCTACGCAAACAGTTATACTCCGCACGGGCACAAACTGTTATTTTTGATGTGTAGGGCGAAGCATTCCGGTAATAATTTGTTGGTTGAACCCAAAGATATTTACCGGAATGCGGAGCCCCTACTGCTGGGTTAAAAAAGCTCGTTCTATGACCGTGCTAAGTATAAACAATCTGCACAAACACAAAGAAACCGGGTTTCGCAGAAGTTACCCGGTTTCTCAATTCTTTTAATCCAGAAAACCCATAATATCTTGGCCGCTGTCAATATCATTTGAGGCGACTGGACGCAGCCCGAAATTTAAAACGGTTTCAGTAATTTTCAGATTACTTGCGGTAACTGGACGAATGCCAGAGAAGTTGATTGTATGGGTAATTTGTAGATTACTTGACATGATGGGACGAATCCCAGACATATTGACTGTCTCAGTAACTTTGTGATGGCTTGCTTCTACGGGACGAATGCCAGCACTAACGAATGTTTCGCTAATTTCAAAGGTATTTGGGCCGATCGGGCTAGAGCCAGTTAGCGGAACTAGCGCTGAAGCATCTGATGATTCCCGATCTGGCAATACAAGGAGTTGCGCCCCATTATTTGTATCTTGACTGTCTTTGGTTTCCACGCTATCTGCTGGCATAGTCTTTTCCTGTTTAGTTTTGGCACTCTTTTGACTCTGGGTGCGGCTCGTTGTGGCAGTATCTTTCAGTTCGGGAGTGCTGCTAACGTTCATGTCTAACACCTCTGGATTCTTAAGCGACTTTGCTTGTAATCTGAGTTTAAGTTAAAAAACATTATAGAGGTATAAATATCTTGACGTAAATATAAAGAAAAATAAATATATAAACTCCTGTAAAGAAATGTTTTGTTACACAATGGAAGCAGAACGAATACAAGAAAAAGCGATCTAGTTTTGCTAGATCGCTGTGATTTTTCCTTTATCACAAAACGGTAATAATTTTTACGACCGGCGACCGCTCAGCCACTTGGCAGCCATAATGCCAACAACAGCTGCAACCAGTGGATTACTCACAAACTTCATAATGGCGGGTTTTTCAGCCAGAACGTCTTGGAAAATGTCTGGGTGAGAGTGATAGGTGAAGGATGCCAATTTGCTCACATCGTCTGCACTCATGCGGCTGGCGTGGTGGGTAGAAAGTCCCAACTGCTGCTCTAGCTGGCGATCGCTCAATCCGCGTTCCTTTAAGCGCTTGAAGAATTCATGGGCCACATCATCGCGTTCGTTTGGCTTGATTTGGGCGATCGCACTTTTGAGTTCTGAGTCCATTTCGCTGGGGGGAATGCGATCGGGATGCAGAGAGCGGCCAAACATTTTGCGGCGCTCATCTACAGTGGAACGTTGGGCAAAATCATCAAAATTTTCATATTCGCTGCTAGGATCGACTGGCGCGTCATTCATAGATTCGACCTTACCGCCAGCCAAGTCGTTCATGATTTGCCGTTTGTATTCTTCGCTGCTACTCATTTTGTCGCACTCCTATTTATTTAAAGATTGGTAATTGCACTCGTAGCTTGGTTATTGATACTGAATCTGTTTTGATTGCTCGTCATACCGAGCCGTCAAAATCAGTTTTTTATCAGGCGCGTACATCAGAACACTCAAATCTTGATTGGGGAAATTCTTGTGAAAGCCTTGCAGGAGCGATCGCGCTAATGTTTGTACTTCATTTGGCTTTACTTGCGGCGCAATCACAACTCCCAATTTATTGTTGTCGCGCACGTAGGCGTCCTGAACCAATCCGTTGGCAGTCTGAACCACCCAATCGCCAAATTTTTGACCGGCAGATGTACTGCCGCGTTCCAATTGGGTATAGGTGCTGCCGATCGCCCCTGGCAGCTGTGGCCTTTGGGTAGCTTGAGACACTCCGCCGCAGGCAGTGGTAACTGTCAGAACTAAAATCAAGATCAGGGCGGTCAAAAACTTGCGGCTTTGTTGCATAAAATTCACATCCATTTCCTCCACAATTACAGCTAGTTTGCTAACCGAGTAATACTTTCAGCACTTACGCTTTAGTTCGCATTTTTTAGCCTAGAAGTAGGGGGAATTCATAAATTGCCCCTACTTCTAGGGTGCCAAATCAAATGCGTAAGTCCTAACTTTATCGGTTTAATCAAAAAGTCTAGATAAATCCTAAGCTACCTAGACCTTGGTTAACGTTTAGGCCCGATCGACGATATCTTTGGCTTTATCTTTCACGTCTTCTTTGGTATGACGAACCTCGGATTCGGCTTGCTTCATTTTTCCTTCTGCACGATCTTCAGGATCGCCAGTGACATTTCCCAATGCTTCTTGAGCTTTGCCTTCAATGTTTTTGCCCACTGCTTTGGCTCTTTCTTCTATGCTCATTTTGCTTTTCCTTTTTTATGGGTGCATTTCAACAGTTAACCGTAAAGTTAATCTGTTGTTTTGAATACATATCCAATCTATTGATAATTTAGGGGTATCAGCGTCTCCCAGAAGGCATATTGTTACTGTTATCTTTTGCTTCTAGCGGCATATACTGCAAGACATACTTAATGTTTAAATTATTCATAAAAACAGTTATAATAAATCTAATGCTAATGCCAACGGCACGAGTAGAGCGAAGGCCACTACCCATAATTATGATTAGTTGACCGAGAGGTCGAAGAAAGCGATCGCATTGGCATCTAATTTATTCAGAACAGTTATGTCAAATAAAGGCGACTTTTTACTGCCAAGGGAATGCAGTTGTCAATTGTAGATATTGTTCTTATAATAAAAGAATATCTTAAAAAGAGTTATGACCAAGAAATTATTGGTTTGGTCGCACCCGGATTTATCGGCGGATAAAAAATAAAGCATAGCATCCAAGTTTTAGAAGACCCCCGCATTCATCTGTGGGTTAATCCTCTCATTTCAAAACTAAAATCCTCTCACCCCAAATCGAATGACGCAATTTAGCCTGCAAGCAACTTTTAACCCGACGGGCGATCAACCGCACGCGATCGCCGAACTCACCAACTACATCCAGGGCGGTAATCGCTTCCAAACCCTGCTAGGTGCGACGGGTACGGGGAAAACTTTTACCGTAGCTTCGGTAATTGAAAAGGTGGGAAAACCCACCCTAGTTCTAGCTCACAACAAAACTTTAGCGGCTCAGTTGTGTAACGAGTTCCGGGAATTTTTCCCCGATAATGCTGTTGAATACTTTGTCAGTTATTACGATTACTACCAACCTGAAGCTTATCTCCCTGTCACCGATACTTACATCGAAAAAACTGCCGCAATTAACGATGAAATCGATATGTTGCGCCACTCAGCTACGCGATCGCTTTTTGAGCGGCGCGATGTTATTGTGGTAGCTTCGATCAGTTGTATCTACGGGTTAGGGATTCCCTCGGAATATCTGAAAGCGGCTATTCCTTTTCGAGTGGGAGAAGAAGTTAATCAGCGGCAGATATTGAGAGATTTAGCCACCGTGCAGTATAACCGCAACGATACAGAAATGGGTCGAGGAAAGTTTCGAGTTCGGGGCGATGTGTTGGAAATTGGCCCCGCTTACGAAGACCGCATTATTCGGATAGAATTCTTTGGGGATGAAATTGATGCGATTCGCTATGTTGACCCCGTAACAGGTGAAATTATCCAAAGTTTAGATGCGATAAATATTTATCCAGCGCGTCACTTTGTTACGCCAGACGAGAAACTCGAAGCTGCTTGCGATGCTATTCAGCAAGAATTAAAAGAGCGAGTTGCAGAATTGGAGAAAGATGGAAAATTACTAGAAGCGCAACGATTAGATCAGCGCAGTCGCTACGATTTGGAAATGCTGCGGGAAGTAGGATATTGTAACGGCGTGGAGAACTATTCTCGCCATTTAGCGGGTCGTCTTGCTGGAGAACCGCCAGAATGTTTGATCGATTATTTCCCGAAAGATTGGCTTTTGGTAATAGATGAATCTCACGTTAGCGTACCGCAAATTCGAGGAATGTATAATGGCGACCAAGCTCGGAAAAAAGTGCTGATCGAGCATGGATTTCGCCTTCCCAGTGCAGCAGATAACCGTCCGCTGAAAGCCGAGGAATTCTGGGAAAAAGTGAATCAGTGTATTTTCGTTTCTGCTACTCCTGGAAATTGGGAATTAGAAATTTCCGAGGAGCGCATCGCGCAGCAAGTGATTCGACCGACTGGGGTGCTTGACCCAGAATTATTCGTGCGTCCGACCGAAGGACAAATTGATGATTTGTTAGGTGAAATTAAAGAGAGAGTTGCTCTAAAAGAAAGAGTTTTGGTGACAACTTTAACTAAGCGGATGGCGGAGGATTTGACCGAGTATTTGCAAGATAGAGCTATTCGGGTGCGCTATTTGCACTCGGAGATTAATTCGATTCAGCGGATTGAGATTTTGCAGGAGTTGCGATCGGGCGATTTTGATGTGCTGATTGGGGTTAATTTGTTGCGGGAAGGTTTGGATTTGCCAGAGGTTTCTTTGGTGGCGATTTTGGATGCGGACAAAGAAGGGTTTTTGAGAGCGGAACGTTCTTTGATTCAAACGATCGGTCGTGCGGCGCGTCACGTGCGAGGACAAGCTATTTTGTATGGGGATAATCTGACGGATAGCATGATTAAAGCAATTGACGAAACCGATCGACGGCGCGGTATTCAGATGGCATACAACCGGATGCACGGGATTACGCCTCAGTCAATTATCAAAAAATCCAAAAACTCGATTTTGGCTTCTCTAGAAGTTTCGCGGCGGCTGAATACGCAAGAATTGGAGGTGGCGTATCAACAGGCGGACGATCTTTCTTTAGATGAGATTCCAGAGTTGATTAGCCAGTTGGAAGCGCAGATGAAGGAAGCGGCGAAGAAGTTGGAGTTTGAGGAGGCGGCGAAATTGCGCGATCGGATAAAACATTTGCGGGATAAATTGCTGGGTCATTAAGCAGAGTAGAGAAATTTGGCGAGATGGATGAGGGGCGATCGCACTATGCTAAGATTCGCCCCATGATAATTTCAGTATCCTAATCCTTAAAAGGCCAATCATTTGTTCCTGGAGAAACATCAAACTTACTCATTGTTACTCTTCTTTCGCTACTTCCACTACAACTATTTTTGTCACTGTTCGGAATATCAAAAGCATTGATTATGTCTACACAAAATGATGAATATCCTGAACCCCAACTGCGTTCTCCTTTATTGTACATTCCATAAACATATACATTTCCCCTATAATTTTGACCCATGCTAACACTTTTACATTCTCCTAGAGCGACTAACCACCAACCTTTTGAACGTAATCCTTCACCATCCCAGAACGCAAATGAAGCATTTATTGTTTTACTTTCAGTTTTATTGCAAAACTTTACATAAGTAGATTTTGTCAGGTCATAAACTCTACTTTGCAAACTATCATTTTCTTTATGTAAAGAGCGATTTTTATCTTCAAGTTCATTGACTCTACTTTGCAGTTGATTAATGTTTTTCTTAAAAGAGGACTCATGATTTTCTAGTTGTCCCATTAATTTGTTTAAATCAAGGTATAAAAATGAATCTCCACCTTTAATGACATTTATTAAATTTTGTATCTCACTAGACAGAGATGGCTTGTTTACGTTTGGTAAAAGCAATTGTTTTTGAACTCTTATTCGCTCAATTTGCTTCTTAATTTGATTAAGTTGTTGATACTGAGCGTAAGAAAATACCCCAATACCAATAGCAGTAATTGTTGAAACTACAGCGATAGCCTTTAGCCAAGCCGGAGAACTCGCTATCCGAGTTTGTTTAGTCAGCGAAGTTGGTGAGCTATTCATCGGTTGACTGGTAATTGTGGTTGCGCCTGTAGGATTCCAAGTCTGAGGTGGAGGATTTTGTGGTTGACTGGTAGCTGTAGTTGCACCTGTAGGATTCCAAGTCTGAGGTGGAGGATTTTGTGGTTG
>NZ_JAIQZM010000019.1:0-104105 GCF_023333595.1 Argonema galeatum A003/A1 | reverse complement strand
ACTGGTAGTTGTAGTTGCACCTGTAGGATTCCAAGTCTGAGGTGGAGGATTTTGTGGTTGACTGGTAGTTGTAGTTGCACCTGTAGGATTCCAAGTCTGAGGTGGAGGATTTTGTGGTTGACTGGTAGTTGTAGTTGTACCTGTAGGATTCCAAGTGGTCGTTGGCGGAGTTAAAACAGAATCAAGAGAAGGAATTTTGCTGAAGTCTGTTAGCTTGCAAAGTTTTTTAAGCTCATCAGCAAGACGTGAAACATTGGAAGATAACTGAGAAAGGGTATTAAAAACTTGCGCTATGTCGGGATTCTTAAAATCGACAGTAGAAAATAACAATCGTTCTGTGTTGTCCAGCTTGTAAGTATTCCATAGCTGAGGTTTTTCAGCAATTGCAAGAATAGAGAGATAAATAACCAGTTGAGGAAAAAAATCTATTTCAATACACTGCTTTGTCAGTGCAGATCTCAAGGGATGCTGATAATCAGGGATTCCTTTAATTTCGTCATCAATACTGTTCCCATCTAAAGAAAAGTAAAGGCTATCGTAGTCAATTAATTTTAAATTAACACCATTACTTTCATCAACCAATATATTTCCATGCTGTAAATCGCCATGAGCTATGCCAGCCTGAACTAAGTCTTTCGATAAATTAATCCAGGCTTGAGCTAATAAATCTAATCTACTCCTATTATTAAGATTATCTCGAATAAAAGTTCGTAAATCTTTGCCTTCAGCCCACTCCATTTTTACAATAGGGTAGAGGTTACCATCAACTCTAATTCCTTGAGATTTAAAATCACATTCAACAAAGTAAGATGAACAAAAAACATTTTTTATACGGCTTGAAACTTTGCTATAATGGCTGGCAACGCTGGATGTGCTTTGCAGAAAACATCTGACAGCCCACAGCTTATTGGGATTAAAAGTCTCATATTTAAAAACACAGGCAAAACCACCTGCGGCAGACCACAAATTTTTGATGCCTTGACTGTTTGGTATTTCTACAGGTTTACCAGCAACTAATATCGGATCGATGTTTTTAAATGCAATTTGAGGATGGCGAATAGAACTGTAGTATTTACTTATGGTGGGATAGAGCGTATGACTGGCGTTCAAAGTATTACCTCATTTTGCTAATCTAACCTGAATTTTTACCCATTGAGCTTCCTTGAATGTGCTTGACTTTATAGCTTTATCTAAAGGTAAGGAGTTTCCGGGTAGTAAGTAACCCAAAAAATCTTCTGGTAAAAGTTCTTTTAGTTGAGGCTTATATAGGAAAATTGGAAGTGGTTGACTTTTGGCAGGAATAGTTAATTTTTTTTCTTGCTCATTAATGTAGGATAAAGGTGTGAGAACCAACAATTGTAAACTTTCCGATCCAGATGGTTTTCTCAACAAATAACCTATAGCCTGTATAGGCTGATTGCTAGAATTGGCTTCAGCGGCGTAGATAGGTACTGCCGAGGTAGTAGCTGTGTTGCTATTATTAGAAGCTGGTGCTTTGCTACTAGCAACAGGAGAAGGTTGAGGTTTAGTTGTGCTAGGATCTGGATTTTTAGAAAAATGTGCAATAAGGGGGAAAAAAATATTAACCAATAAGTTTATTATTCCCACTAATACGGCAATTTGAATTCCAATAAATATACGTTTATTTAGACGCTCTTGTGGCGTGACTGGGCGACCTGAAGATGATTGAGAAGTAGATTGCATAGTTTCTACACCAACATCTGTGTTTGTAATTTCGGACGAATCACTATTTTCTTGATTTGACGGGGGAAGTAAAGGTTGACTGCTTACTTGCTTTTGTGGAATTGTAGCAATTTTGATTCTGCAAATTGTTGTATCATCATTTTTAATCAAGTTGTCCCCTCTTAGCTGTTCAATAAAATTTTTAAATTCATCTGGCGTTGAAATGGAAATCAAATTTGTCCGTTTGTCGCTTCCACTTTCCAAGTCTTTGAAAATCCATTCGGCTAAGGCATCAGTAGCTAGTAAAAATATGTCACCTTCTTCGTAAAAACCTCGATTGTATTTTGGGGAAGAAGACTTTTGTTCAGGCAGACTATGAAAGCAGTCTGTTACTGTTTGAAAACTTTCAGATTTATTAATAGGAAATGCTATAAAATTATTCTCCCTAGCTTTGATCTGAAATAAGCAACTATCCCCAACTGCTATCGCTTCCCAGGTTTTTTCACCAGTTTCACTTAGGGGTCGAAATTTTAGACCTATACAAGTAGCTGAAGCATAATTTTCTTTTCTGATTGCTTTAACATTCCAGGGAGCGTTTTTCTTTTGTATTTCTGCAAACCAAAACTTTCTCCATTCTTCTTGTATAGGTTTTAACCATTGTTCCCATTGCTGATAGATGCTTTCAATTGAGTCTTGATTGTAATCGCAAAAGTGTTTAACCAGAAGTTTAGCCCACTCCCCAGGAAAAAGAGAGGTAGAAGCACCATCTGCGATCGCTACTAGACTTTTATCGTCACTCCAGTCACAAGCATCTTGTATATCTGCCTCTTGCTCACCAATCTTTGGCATGGTGAAGCACGCTATGTCATTCTGATTGTGATTTTGCATTTTGACCTCATCTATTTTAGTTGGGACAAAGAAACCGAGTTTCTGGTAAATTCCATATTTGCATAAGGACTAAAATAAATAATAGAAACCCGGTTTCTAAGTAGAGTAAAATTATTACTGCAACTTAGCCCTACTCCCAACATCCAATAGGCGAATCATTGCCTCAGCATCGGCGTTATAAACGAATCCTCTTGCACCCGCTGTTGGTTTATAACCTACTGCTCCTGCACGTTCGCGCATGACTGGGGGTAATTCGCTGGAGAAGTCAAACAAGAACTTGGCATTACCATCTCCCTGTGGTAACTCACTAGGGGAAGAAGGTAGTTCTACTCTGGCAGCCCTACCGTCAGAAATGTGAATATTTATAATTAAAGTAGTGCCATCACTGGTTCCTAATTTAGACAATTTCGAGGCAGCATTTTGGGCATCAGATTGACTATCTGGCGCACCATCAGTGATGTTAATTACAATCGGCGGAAAACTTTCTTGGTGGCTTTTTGTCCATTTATCTACTAAGTTATAAGCCATCTCAAAAGCGGCAGCCATTGGTGTTCCCCCCCTGCCAATTGGCTCAATCCAGATCGGAAATTGATCGTCAACTTCCACCAATCCACCAGCACCATCAGATATTTTCCTCTTTATTGTATCGACTCGGATGCAGTTTTGTGCTAACTCTTGTATCGTCACAATTGGGTTAGAAGCCAAGTTGCCTGAAAAAGCATTTATTGCTGCACTTCCAGACGCACCGTAACTCAACACGGAAATATCGCATCTGTTCTTAATTTCCGAACCTGCCGTACAAGTTAGACCTATTTCCCGTAAGACATTATTGACAGCTTTAGCGCATTCTTGTGCTTTAGTTCCTCCTGTCGAACCGCCGAAAGGATCGAGCATCGATCCTGATTGGTCGATCAAAATTAGAATGTACCCTGGATTTTCCCTACTGAGTGATTGAGTGTATGGCATAGCAGTACCAATCTTTCCTAAACTAAAACGAACAGATAGTTTCCTGGTATTGGGTATACTCAGGATGGGCAAAACCAGTCATTAGTCAACGTCGCATCCACCTAGCTAGATGCCCCAAATAATGACGGATAAATAACTTGATTGCTGGCTTGCTGCTAATATATGTAGCTATGGTAGGACTAATTTTGTAATAGAAGCTCACTAGCCGCTTACCAAAAATATTGCTTAACAGTTTGCTGTCTCGGAATTCTCTGAATGTGTCAAGGTCAGGATGTCTGGAAGTTGAGTAAGCTGCTGTAGCAATGAAGCAAGAAGAACTACTACTTTCCATATCTTGGGCTAAACTATCAATAGCTTCGTCAAAACTAATTGCTAATCTAGCAGCTAAATACGTTGCAAACTCTCTAGCTTTCCTGATTTCACGTCTGGCTTTAAAAGCGTCATACAGTTCTTCTAATGAATCATAAGACTCACTATGCCTTCGATCTCCATCCCTCCAACCATAGCCCTCGTCAATCCAATACTCCTTACGCCACTTTCCTTGCCTATCTTGAGCAATATAGGCTATTCCAATTGCATTGTCTGTTTTGCTATCAAAATATAGATGATGATGTAATTTCTTCTTTTGCTCGTCTGGATCGTTATGAAAGGGAATCAGTAGCTGACTTCCATCTTTTAAGTTTTCTACTCTTAAATCCCTGATGCGACCGTGAGGCCCATCAAAGTACGATAAATATTTATCTCCCTTTGCCATACTCTTTTTGAAAAGCTCCTAGCTATTGAATAATTACCTATAAGCATTGCCAGTCATTATCAGCTTGAAGGTTAGCCCTCTTTAGCTGTTGACCTGGGCTTTGCTCAGTTGTAACTTTTGTAACCTTGCTTTTGTTTGATAATAAGCTAGTTTAACCTCAGCCGTTACTAAGCCAAGGCTGCAATTTAAGCTAGGATATGGCTAGGAAAAATTTTATGAAGAACCCTTACTATGCCATCTACCAATGAACAATTTACCGAAGCGGCTAACCACTGGGACTTGGAAACGCTGTATACAGACTTAGCCTCCGCTAAGGGAAAGCGTCTTACACCTGTTGAGAAGCTACACCTGCGGGGGTTGCTTTGCGGTTACAGTCCTGCTGAAATAGCTCAAATGCTCCATAAAAGCATTAAGGGTGTTGAAAGCGAAGTATGTACTACTTTGTATCCTTATGTTAAAAACCTTGTAGGTAAATGCAATGAAAAAGTGGAGAACTGGCGAAATATTTGCGAATGGCTTGAAGAAGCGGGTTATAAATCTACTTTGTATCCTCAACAATTGAATAATCCTATACCTGTTGATATCTTAGGAAAAATCGCTAATATAAAAATTGAAAAAGATAAAATAACAATTGAAATTGATCTGCGACAAGCAAACGCGCCATCTTGTGAACTTCCAAAACAAAATTTCAACTTCGACGATAATAATACTAATTAGGTTGTTAGAGCCAAAAATATGGAGTTTGAGTCAGCGGCGAAATTGCGCGATCGCGTTAAGCATCTGCGAGATAAACTGCTGGGTCATTAGGATTGTGGTGGGCAATAGCCCACCCTAACTGGTTTCACATTTAACAGGTGGCAACCTATTTCCAGCAGTATAACGATGAAATTTATTGAGATTTAGCAAAACACTATTGTATTGAATCCAAGCACTATAGCTATTAGCATCATCGCTTCTACTGACAATACTTAAACGGCTAGCTTTTAAGCGTCCTCCTCCTATTTCTGGGGAATCCCACCATTCTCTTTCAGGAATACCTTCTAAGCTGACTGGTTTATCCCAGCCGCCGTACCAATTTTCTAAACCCGTACCGCTGACAGTATTGTTATTCAATACGCCAGTAATACAGATTGTTTGTTCTTTTTGTGCGGCAAAATACTCGCCGACTACGCGATTTCCTGTTTTGCGGAAAATAAAGCACCAGCCTACTTCTTCAAAGTTGCGATCGAGAGAAGGTGGTTCGCTACAAAAGCGATAATTGCCATCGATTAGATTTGAAATAGTAGGCTGACTTTGAATAGATTGTAGGTTAGGTTGAACGATAGTGAAACCCAACACAGAAGGCTTGTTGGGTTTCGTTACCTCAACCCAACCTACCGGAAAATTAATAGCTAGCAGTAAAGCAGCATTCAAGATTGCAAGTTTCATTGAGAAGGAAGTAGTTTAAGAAGTAGATGATTGCTGCTGATAAGCGAGATACACTGCTTCTAAAAATACGTCTGCTGTCAAACCCTCTGGCAAAGTTTTCATGTCAATTATGCTCCTAACTTGACGAGCTATTTGTAGACTCAATTCAGATCTTGCTTTCGATGTCATTTCGCCACGCCGCTGCAAATATTCGCGAATGGCAGCGAAATCATCAGGTAGTAAAACAGACAAGTTTGCCATTTGCGGCAGCTCGGTGGCGAGTTTTTGAGCCTGCTGAGAAATTGGGAAGTTTATGGCAGCGACGACATATTCTTCTTGAATTACAATAGTTCCTGCCACCATATCTCCCAGTCGCTTTTCCCGACTGCCCAAAATGATTAAAAATGCTCCTATAAACAAGGTGTCATCTATAGGTCGCAATAACGCTCTCAGGGTCGCTTGTTGGATACTAACTCGGCGACCATCGTCGCGAATTACGCGAATTTTGGCGTAGCGTTTTCCGGGTGTTTGTCCTTGCCAAATTACCTCAAAAAAGACAAAGTAACCTACGTAAATAATGAAGTTTAACAGAATCGCGATCGCCACCAACCATAGTCGGATATTATTTACGTTATCGAACGTATTGACTAGCTGTAAAGAAACTACAATCCAGACAATCCAGAAAACTAGCAGAGTTAAAGACAAGGCAGTATAGTCTATAATTAAGGCTAAGGCGCGGTTGCCAATTCCTGCTAAAGTGAATTCCAGTTCTACACTTTCTGGGGTTTGCAGTGTGACTCGGTTGAAGAAACGCATATAGCCAAGTTTTGAGTGGTAATTTTTGAGTTTTAAATTATTATAAGGATAGGCAGTTTATCAGAACTTAAAACTCACGGATAAATTTACATTTCCAGGGGCCGATCGCGCAATTGTAAGTCTAACCCTTCTTTGCGACTGCGAAGATCGTAGTAAATAACTGCTTTGATAGTTTGCCAGAAAGGTAGGATAAATGTATTGGCGAGCGTGATTAAAAGAATCGCCACGGTAATTAAGCTTGAAAAAGAACGGAGAAATTCTTCTGGTGATGAAGCTATGGAACTTATTGGGATAGATGGAAAGATTAATGCTATGGGTGTCAAAGCGAGCGCGATGAAAGGAGTTACGATTAAGTAAGCGACTGATAGGATTAGTACGATTCTAAATGCCGCACCTTTAGTTAATTCCCAACTGCGCCCGATCGTTCTTGTGATACCGACATTAGTTTCTACAGCCAGGGGCAACTCGCTAATAAAAAAGCGGGCTACAAACCACAGTATACCAGCGAAAAACCCAACGAATACAGCAATGTACAACAAACCAGCAATTAAATATACGATTAAAGCCAGAATCGGATAAGAATTAGTGACAATTCTACCAATAAATGTTGATAAGCCAGCTACTAATAAAACTGACAAAAGAAACGCTATGTATAAAGCGATAAAAGCCCCAACCATCAGTAAACCTACTAAAAATGCTGACCACAAAAATTTCCACTTTCGAGAGTTTAAATTGTCACCGGCAGACTTAACCGTTTCTGGTTTACTTATCAATTCACCGAATGCCAATCGCGATATCAATGCTATATTAGTAGAAGCTTTAGCCACACAAAAAATATTAAGTGCTAACCAAGGCAACCTGATTAATACAGCAACAGATGGATCGATTCGCCCCTGAAGTTGCCCGATAAGTAATTGTGTAAAAGAAGGCAGCAAACTCCATAAAGTGGCTCTGAAAGCAACACCTAAATAGGATTTGAAGTGAGAGCGGTATAACACGAGGGCGCTGCTGACTACATTACCGACGCTGAGCGGTCGGATTGGACTGTGAGGGCTGATATTTTGGGACATTGGTAAATCCTGGTTGAAGGCAATGGGTTTGACGCTATCTTAAGTTACGGTGGGCATATTCTGCGAAAATTTTATGAATATTCAACGTTGGATTGCACGGCGGGAACCGAACTGGAAGCGTCTCGATGCTTTGTTAAAGCAAGTGGAGAAAAAAGGGCTAAAGTCGTTACAGGCGACCCAAATCAAGGAATTAGCCAGTTTATATCGCTCTGTGTCGGCGGATCTGGCCCGATCGCGCACCCATCAAGTTGGCAACACCCTGGTGCAAGACCTGCAAATTCTCACATCTCGCGCCTACAATCAAATTTACCAGGGTTCGCGACGCCAGGAATGGCAGGCGGTAATTGATTTTTATAAATGGGGTTTCCCCGCCACAGTGCAGCAGACATCGGGTTACATAGCCGCTGCAACCGCTCTTTTCCTACTGGGATCTGCGATCGCCTGGTGGTTTACCTGGCAAGATCCCGTGTTTATGTCTCTAATTGTACCTCAATCTATGATTGAAAAAGTACGAGATAAACATGAATTATGGATGGGGTCAATTGTGGGAATTGAACCCTTAGCTTCCAGCAGCATTACGATCAATAACATCCAAGTATCTTTTGCTGCGATCGCTGGCGGAATTACAGCTGGAGCATTCACTGTCTACATTTTATTCTTTAACGGGATAAGTATCGGTGCAGTCGCTACTTTGGTTGGACAAAACAATTTAGCCTATCCTTTTTGGGCGTTTGTGTTTCCTCACGGTTCTCTGGAATTGCCTGCTATATTTTTTGCAGGTGGTGCTGGTTTGCTAATCGCCAGAGCTATTTTGTTTCCCGGTAAATATAAGCGCGGTGATGCTCTTAAATTCTATGGTTCACAAGCATCTCAGCTAGTATTTGGGATTGTACCAATGCTGATTATTGCCGGTACGATCGAAGGGTTTTTCTCTCCCAGTCCTCTAGTTCCAGAACCTTTCAAGTACCTGGCAGGAATCGGTATTTTTGCACTCTTGGTGTTGTATTGCAATCACAAGCGATCGATTTAGGCACTGCCCGTTTTAATTTTGTCTGATATCCCGGAACTGCAAACCCAGAGCCTCTTTGCGAATGCGAATATCGTAGTAAAAACAGCTTTGATACCAAATCCGGGATAAAGACCCCCGTTATCCATAAGTTGGGTGAAACATTGCGGTAGAAAGGCTTTGGTTAGGGGAATACACTTATTGCCGCAATGCTTCACCCCTACACTTCACACTATAAAGGGGGTAAATAACCCGGATTTGGTATGATAGCTTGCAAAAATGGCATCGTTATTATCCCATTCAAGTAATTGACAACTGTCAAAAAACTTATAGTAAAAATCGTATTGTTTTCATAACCAGCAGGCAATAAATTGTCTGAAATTTATTGCAATAGCACTTAAAACTTAAAGCTGATTTCGCGCTTTCAGTTGCAGATATCGGTTTACCAGTTGGTCGCTAATTTGATTTGCAGGTGCATCCAATACCAAAACACCTTTTTGTTTGAGCTGGGCAAAGGCAACCTGGCGCTGAGATAATAAATCTAAGGCGACAGTACGGGTGTAGGCAGCTTCGATCGCACCTCCATCAAGGGTAGATACGGGAGTATAGGCCAGCTTGTCAACTTGAGGGTCGCGCAAGGTGACGCAAAACGGCAGATAGCGCGGTGTAAGGCGTCCCAGTGCGGCGAGGAGTTCGGCAGAAGCTGTTATATCCACAATATCTGTAATCAGCACTACTAAGGCGCGACGGGTTTGCTGATTTACCAATTTTGTCACAGCGCCAACGTAATCCGGTTCTAGCAGCACAGGTTGAATAGGGGTGAGTCGATCGATCAATTTAGATAGTTGATGCTGTCCGCGTTCCGGCGGTATCCAGGTAGTAACTTCGCGATCGAACACCGCCACACCCACCTTGTCGCCTCGGTTCAAACCAGTCAGCGCCAGCGCCAGCGTTGCATTCAACCCCCAATCAAACCGCTTCAACCCCTGCACCCGCGCCGTCATCAAACGACCGCGATCGAGCAAAATAATCAAAGTTTGCTCTTGTTCGGGTTCCAGTACCCGGATCTGAAGCGATACTGCTGGTGTCGCCCCCATTCTGCGTGCGGTAGCTTTCCAATCCACAAAGCGGGGGTCATCACCCATGCGATATTCCCGCAATTCGGCAAATTCTGTGCCAATTCCCATCCGTCTAGCTTGGCGCATCGTGCCAGTATTTTGCAGAGTCAGGCGAATGGTTAATTGTCGCAATCCGATCAAATCTGGATAAACCGCGACCTTGGTACTTTGAGGAATTTTCCTGTCATCCCAAGCTAATCCCCACCCACCGAGTTGGCGAACTTGAATATCTCCCCAAGCATATTCGCCTCGCTGCGTCGGATGAACTGTATAGGTGAGTTCCTGACGGCTGCTGCTGGGTAAGGAGGTTTGCAATAATGGTGTGGAAACGCCAAACTCGCTTGGGTAATAGTCGCGGATTAGCAGTTTGGCTGGGCGCTGACCCGATTCTACCGTTAGTACCACTGGGTTATCTCTTCCGATGGACAATCGCCCCAAAGGTTGACGACTAATTTGGATGCGCCTTCTGCGAACCAATAATCCGTCTGCTAGAGTCAATAGCAGCACAATGCCGTCAAACAGCAGCGTACCAAGGATTCCAACCGACACGCTGAAAACTGATGATAGGAATAGTGCGATCGCTATTCCCAACACCAACAATAAATAAACTCGTCCTGAAGGAACCATATCGATTTTAGATTTTAGATTTTGGGTTTTAGATTTAAAATTGTTCTGCTATCACGCGCTCTACTGGTATTGTAGGTTAATCCAAAATCCCAAATCCAAAATTGATTGACTTTGGTTTGGCGGTCAACCTGTAGGGACACGGCACTGTCTCTACAGGTTCCTAGATTAGTTAATCGGGGGTGCCAGTTGATTCGACAAATTGCTGAAATTCAGCAATAGAACTGATAGAAATGGCGCGTTGCAGAAGTTGTTTGAGCGCAGAGATATCTTCTACTTGATTAACCATTGCACTGAGTGTCGGTGGCACTTGGTTAAACCGCACTTCCAAGACTTCCAGCACTGCCTCGCGAGACTTTTGTAGGAGTCCTTCTTGTCGTCCTTCTTGTCGTCCTTCTTGTCGTCCTTCTTGTCGTCCTTCTTGTCGTCCTTCTTGGCGTCCGGCTTCCATTGCGCGACGTTCAATATTGCTGAGGATGGGCATTTTTCGTTCCTCCTGATAGCGTTTGAGTTTGGTGTCAAAACTTTGTTGGAGTGCTTCGGGTAGGGTCATCATCCAGTCGAGCAAACGAAATAACTTGATGATGTCGGTTTCAGTATAACCCCGTTCGTAGAGGTTTCGCACGAGATTCCATTTCCATTCCTCCCGTTCTGCGCCTTTGCCAATAGTAGCTTTGGTCTTCAGATGAGCCATCACTAATATAGCAAAGGGGTTGAGGCTTCGAGCGAGGATTTCCCACTGGCTTTCGTAGTCTAAGAGTTTTGCGGTGGGAAATTCAAAGTTGACGGAACAGCCACCGAGTTCGTAACTGTAGGAGTGAGGACGCCAGTTGCGGCGCTCGTCCCCCAATATCGCTAGGCTAATTACTTTTTTGTGGATGTCAAAAGAGCGGTAATGGTAAATGTACATACGCTCGGTAAATTCGGCGTCTTCTTGACTTTGGACTTCGATATGAATTAAGATGTAAGCCTGTTCTCCGTTGCGCCGCCATACTTGGAAAAGTTTATCTGCTTCTCGCTCTCCGGCGCTGGCTGTGGCGGTAATTTGTTGCAGTTCTTTATCGAGAGATTGGTGTTCTCTCGTCCAGTCTACTAAGTCATGGACTTGGGGAAAAAAGAAGGATAAAAATGGAGCGAGATATTCTTCTATGGCTTCTTTCCAGGTAGTATCGTAATCGGCATTTGGTGTGGTCACCCTGATTTCTCCTGATGATTGATTTGGGGCTCTTTCGGAGTTGTTATGCTTTTGTTCATTTAAGAACATTTTTATTTCTTTTCTCCTCTGCTCCTCTGCCATAGCATAGTAAGCAGGGAAGAGCCTACTAAACTCACCTTGGCACAGGCACTTGATTCAATAACGAAGCAATCACTGCATCAACCTGCAATCCATCTAGCTGAGATTCCGGTCTTAAAATGAAGCGATGACGCAGCAGTGGAGGCGCTACAGCTTTAACATCATCTGGCGTCACAAAATCTTTTCCATTTAGCCAAGCATAAGCCTTACTTGTCTGCAACCACGCTACAGCCGATCGCGGAGATCCCCCCAAAGCTAAATCGGGATGTTGACGACTGCGCTGTACCAAAGCTAACAGATAATCTATAATTTTATCATCAACATTAACTGTGCTGGCTTTCTGACGAGCTAATAAAATATCTTCCACCGTCGCCACAGGTTTCAGACGTGCTAAATCTAGGCGTCGCGATTGAAAACCACCCTGACGATTCAGCAACATTTGCTTTTCGGCAGCAACGTCGGGATAATCGACAACTAGCTTGAATAAAAACCTATCCAGCTGAGCTTCTGGGAGGGGATAAGTACCTTCAAATTCTAGAGAATTCTGGGTAGCGATCGTCCAAAAAAAATCCGGTAACGGCAAACTTTCTCCATCGAGCGTTACCTGTCCTTCTTCCATCGCTTCCAGCAATGCAGACTGGGTTTTTGGCGGTGTCCGGTTAATTTCATCAGCCAGCAAGATTTGCGTAAATACTGGCCCTTTTTTGAGGCTAAAGTTGCGGGTATTCAAATCGAAGATATTGGTGCCGATGATATCAGCAGGCAGAATATCTGGTGTTAGCTGAATTCGCTTAAAATCTGCTTGCACGAGTTGAGCCAGCACCTTAACCAGCAGCGTTTTCCCCGTTCCCGGAACGCCCTCCAAAATGACGTGACCGCCAGCAAGTAAGGCTACCAACAACTGCTGCACGAGCGTGTTTTGGCCGACGACAATTCGGTTGATAGCTTGACCGAGACGATTTAATGCACCATTAATTTCGTTCATTTTTAATTTTTAATTTTTAATGTTTAATTGTCGTATATTTTGCCATTTTGCTAACCAGTTTAGCAAGTTTTGTTCCCCAATTCGATGTTTTTTAGATTGCAGTTGCAATACTTGTTCCAGTTCGGCGGCTTTTTGCCCTGTTTGTTGTATCCAGGCATCGATCAGGCTTTGACGATCGACTGGTGTCGTTCCCAGTCCCAAAGCTTTTTGCAACTGAATCTGCTCTTCTTTACCCAGCACCTCTAAAATAAACTCGCTACTGTTAGCTTTTTGCAAGACACCCGCCAGCGCTTCTATGTAAGCTTTGCTGTTATCTACTGCTGGCGACGCTAGGGTGAGAGGTTGTCCCAGACGCTGATTGCTACCTAGCACCAGTACTAGGAGAATAACACCTACTTGCACAAATACACTCGCCAAAGGTGTTTTAGCTAAATAAGTTATCCAGCTGCCAGTACCCTCCTTGACGATGACATCCTTATCTTTGTAGCCGTGGATATATTCATCGACAAAGATTGACTTGCTGCTCTGGGTAACCAATTGTGCTAGAAATTTATAGTTCCCAGGCTCATTCTGATAGGCATTAGCGGCAAGATGGGGAGTGGTGGCGTAAATAACCTGTCCTTTGCCCAGCTTTTGTGACCAAACTACCACACCAAAGCGATCGCCTAACCGTTGTCTCTCGTCTTTGCTCAATTTCTTCCGCCGCCCTGTCTCAATTTTTACACCCCCACCGCTGAATTCCTGCACGGTGCTAAAAGCTACTTCTGTGACAGGTTGACCCACTCCCAACATCACCAAGGTATTGCCACGTTCCACCCATTCTCGTTCTCGATCGTCAAGCCAATCATTATCTAGCTGGCTATTGACGCGCAGCAAAGTCATGGAATTTTGGATTTTGGATTTTGGATTTTGCCTCACTCCTGGTAAATCGGCAAAGGGTTTTTGCCAACGTTTGACGGGAGTTCCCTGTTTTTCCATAAAAGCGTACCACGCACCGTAGCCATCGGCAGAGCGGCTGTAGGTGGAACCGCTGTTGAGCTTACTATTTTGGGGAGCCCCCAGTAGGGTGAGTAAAATTATTACCGCTACAGCAAGCGCCGCCAGCCATAATATATTTCGTCGTGGGAGTTTCATTTTTCGTCGATTTTACGATATGCCTGCTGACAGCGATCGAATATTTCTGAGGAAATCTCGGCATTGCCAAAACACAGTTCCTCGTGAGTACTAAGTAATACTTGATACGACTCTTGCTTAGGTAGCATCTGGGTTAATTGTCGGTATTCTCCATCTGTGCGACTGGGTTCGTGGGGGATAATGCCAGTTTCGTGCGATCGCTGCAACATTGCCATATAAAGGCATCGCACCGCCTCACCGTAGTTACCTTCTAGGTAACATTGTCGCGAAAAGCCCAACCAATCTGCTGTCGTGCGATCGTTAACAGGCGTCGTCTTGCTAGCTGAGTTCCCCAGTTCAAAGCCAAGGAACTGGACGTAAGGACGCAATAGCAGCCACAACTGCCAAACTAACCAAGTCACAACCAATCCCAGTATTAACCAAGATGCCGCTTTGAACAATGGCCATAATAGTTTGATTAAGTCGATTAACCAGGATGGAAAGGACACATTTGGTAGGTCAGGAGTACTCTGGGAGAGTTTCAGTTCCAGCCACTCCGAGAACCGCTGCTGCAACTGGTGCATTTGCCAAGCAAAGTTAGTCTTCTCAAATCCATCAGCCGACATGATGACCAATTTCCCACATTAGGATCTCAAACGGGCTAATGCTGATTATCGACGATCTCACCCATTGTGGGGAAAATTAGAATTGTAGTAGGTGCAAAATCAAATGCGTAATTCCTAAAATTGTGGCCTGAATGCTAAGCGCCGCCGCGCTGCTTAGGGGTAAAAGTTGGAATGTAATAGTTAGAGTAATTCAGCACATCCTCCACCTATCCTTCTATAGCGGTTTTGAGTTGTATGAGGTACACAAGAGAAACCCGGTTTCTCTTGTGTACCTCACTCAGCTGACAAGGGCTGTAATTTTTAATCCCTCATGTCCAATTCCCTTTTTGCCGATCCCCAGTCCTTTATCCCCAACTTCCCTTAGAAACCGTTGCTGCGTTAGAATGCTTGCAAGCACTCCCTGTATACTGAATAATAGTTAATTTATGTAAATAAATAATTAGTTAAATTAAATAAATGATATATAATTTAAAAAAAATTAATATAGGAATGGGAATAAATTCTATAATTTGATAAATTTTGTGGATATAAGCAATGACTTTTACACAGAAGACACCACAAATAGCACCAGCGATCGACCAGGAAATATTGCTGCGTCGGATGACTAACCGTATCCGTAAATCATTAGAGTTACAAGAAATTTTGAGAGCAACTGTTGCGGAAATCCGAACTTTCTTAGGGACAGATCGGGTGATGGTTTATTGGTTTCATAGGGATAGCAGTGGAGAAGTAATTGCCGAATCGATCGATGAAGCCCGCCTCCCCTCCTTGTTGGGGTTGAATTTTCCAGCCGATGACATTCCGCTAGAAGCCCGCGAGCAATTCATCAAAGCTCGCCGACGCTCGATCGTGGATGTAGCTAAGCAGCAGATTGGTTTAAGTCCCCTAGACTGCCCTGAGACAGGCGATCTCCTGGAAACAGAGGATATCCGCTATCGACCCGTAGACCCCTGCCATATTGAATATCTCACAGCAATGGGGGTGCAGTCTTCTTTAGTAGTGCCGATTCTCTATTACAACGTCACAACCCAGCAAGAACAGGCGCAACTCTGGGGACTGCTGGTGTCTCATCACTCCCAAGCAAAGTCTATTTCCGAACGAGAACTGGATGTTGTTCAACAGGTGGCGGATCAAGTTTCGATCGCTCTAGCCCAGTCTACCTTGCTCAGCATGACCAGTCAACAGCGCGATCGAGAAGCCGGGATTAATCGCATCGCCACCCTACTGCATAGCTTACCAAGTATCGAACTGCAAAATGCGTTGGAGGAAAGCGTCGCCTTGTTTGACGGTTCCGGTGGCAGAATTTACATTATCGGATCTGACGCCCATCCCGAACTTGAAACTCCATACCATACCCAGATTTACACCTGTGGCGCTCAACCCACTCTCTTAGAAGAGGGGAGAAAAGGAGAATCAGCAAGATTTATTGAACAGCACCCCTGCTGGGAATCAGCTGGGAGTGGCTATCCAGAAGTGGCGAAAACATCTACTCGCCTACAAGCGATCGCGGATATTTATAACGACTCTCAATACCAAGCATTAGCTCCAGCTTTCCAATCTACGAAAATTCGCGGCCTGTTAATTATACCTTTAGAGTATCGGCAACAATTTCTTGGTTATTTTACTATTTTTCGCGATGAAATTGATACCGAAACTTTGTGGGCGGGTAACTTCGATCCGGATCGGCGACAAAAATACCCCCGTCGCTCTTTCGAGGCATGGCGGGAGGTTAAAAAAGGACAAGCGCGTGCGTGGACTTTTGAAGAAATTGAACTTGCTGAAGTATTGGGCAATCACTTGGCAATGGCGGTGCAGCAGTATCGATTGTACCAACAGGTATTTCATCTCAATGCCGACCTCGAACGTCAAGTTCAGAAGCGCACAGATGAATTACAAAAAGCGCTAGATTTGGCCAGAGTTCTTAAACAAGTTACAGACCAAATTCGCAGCACCTTAGATTCAAAAACAATTCTGCAAACCATCGTCACAAAAGTGCGTCACCTGGTAAACACAGACCGAGTAGTGATTTATCAGTTCACCAAAGAATGTCAAGGCGAAATAGTAGTTGAAGCAGTCGGGGGTGAGTGGCTCTCAGTTTTAGGCTTGGCAACGCCAGAAGAATGCTTTCCCGAAAAGGTTGTCAATTTTTATAAAGAAGGGCGAGTTCGGGCTATTAACGATACCTCGAAAGCAAATTTAACTCCTTGTTATCTAAAGCTTTTGCAGAGAATTCAGGTTCAAGCGAATCTAGTTGTACCAATTAGGATGGGGGATCAACTGTGGGGTTTGCTAATTGCCCACGAGTGTAATACTCCTAGAGTTTGGCAAGTTAGCGAACTGGATCTGTTGCAGCAGTTAGCAGCTCAAGCTGCGATCGCGATTCACCAAGCAGAACTTTACCAACAAAGCTGCGCTGCTGCAATGCAAGAACAAGCTAAAGCTCAACAACTGGAGAAAACCCTGGATGAGTTGCAACAAACCCAATCCCAACTAATTCAAACTGAAAAAATGTCCAGTTTGGGACAGCTGGTTGCCGGTGTAGCCCACGAAATTAACAATCCAGTCAATTTCATTTTTGGCAACCTTATCCATGCCAGTCAATACAGCCAAGATTTACTCGACCTGCTGCAACTCTACCAGCAGCACTACCCCGATCCCTACCCAGAGATAGAAGAAAAAGCCGAAGATATCGAGTTGGAATTCATCAGCGATGACTTGCCAAAAGTCCTAACTTCGATGAAAGTAGGGGCCGATCGCATCCGCCAGCTAGTATTATCGTTGCGTAACTTCTCCCGTCTCGATCAAGCCGAAAGAAAGGCGGTGGATATCCACGAAGGAATCGAAAGCACCCTGTTAATTTTGCAACATCGACTCAAAGCCAAAAACGCCAATTCCGGCATCCAACTCATTAAAGACTACGGTAATTTGCCAACAGTGGAGTGCTATGCCGGTCAGTTAAATCAGGTGTTGATGAACCTGCTTTCTAATGCGATCGATGCCCTTGAGGAACGCGATCGCAAACGCACACCCGATCAGATCCAACCTCACCCCAGCCAGATTACCATCCAAACACAATTTTTACCAAAGCACATAGGCGATCGGCCCTGGGTGAGAATTAAGATTGCTGACAATGGGCTGGGTATGACGGCAGATGTCCAAGCCCGCATCTTCGATCCCTTTTTCACGACAAAAGAACCTGGTAAGGGAACGGGGCTGGGCTTAGCCATCAGCTATCAAATTTTAGTAGAAAAGCACGGTGGAATATTCAAATGCGTGTCGCAACCGGGGATAGGTACGGAGTTCTCTATTGAGATTCCCACTCACTAGGGTCAGAAGGGGCTAGGGGCTAGGGGCTAGGGAAGATGGAAGAGGGAAGAGGGGGAAGATTCTGCTCCCCCGCTCCCCTGCTCCCCCGCTCCTCTGCCCCTATTTCTTTTGCTGACGCTTCCATTGAGCGATCGCCAGCCGAGATTTTGGATAGGCGGGCGTATTTTTGGGCACTAAAGATGCCGTATCGATGGCAACAATGAAATTTCCTTCAGATGCTCGCTTTTGAGCCAACTGAAGAATAGTTTGACTCCATTGGGCGATCGACTTCTGGGCTTCCGCATATAGCGGCTGACCGGCGGGTATTTTGCGGGCGATGTCGATCGCTTTATTGTAAGAAGAAGCTTGTTCTGGCTTAATCAATCCCTTGGCAGTTTGCAACAAAGTTTTGTTAGCCTGCTGCTTCTTCGCGACAGCATTCCACTGCTTAATTGACTTTTGTGCCTGAGCGTAAATAGGCTGCGGGTCTTTGGGTACTAGATTAGCAGCCGCTAGAGCACCGCTAAAATTACCCTGATTGGCACGTCCTTGAGCCGTATCCAGAATAATTTGACTCCACCGCTCGATCGAGTCCTGTGCTTGGTCGTAAAGAGGTTGACCCGATTTAATTTGACCGGCTAAAGCGATCGCCTGACTATATTGGGAAACCTGATTATTCTGAAGCAAGATTTGAGCTTTATCTAACCGTTCCTTATTGAGCTGTTCCTGAGTCTTGGGTTTAGCTGCCAAAGACCCAGACTTCGAGGAACCAGCATTAGATAAAGCCGGACTCGGTTGACGACCTGCTGTCTGCTGACGCCAAGGACGCCCAAAAATACTCATCAACAAAAGCACCAAAAGCAGCAAGCCGCCTCCCCAAAGCAGCATTTGTTGCCAAAAAGCCCCATCATCATCTTCTTCTTCTGTATGAATGATGTTTGTCGAACTTGCTGAATGGCCGTTTGTTGTCTCTGTCGGGGTAACAGCCGGTTCTTCCTGCCAATTAGAGCGCGGTTGGATATCGTCCAAATTCCCATCGAAAGGGTTCTGGACGCTCGATCCGCTCCCAACAGTTTGGGTATGTTGCTGGGTAACAACAAGAGTGGGGGTGACCGTTGCGCTGCCTACCGCGACCTCCGCCAAAGTCTTACGCTCCGCACTCCCAACGTGATAGCCGCTTGTCACTGGTATTCCCAGATCCGGCAAAATCACCTGATGGCTTTTTCCGGGAGGATGCACCACAACCACAGGTTCTTGTCGGGGTCGCCAGTGAAGTTCGCATAATTCAGGTAGGCGCTCGCTCAGATAACGCTTCAGAGTAGCGAGGCTCATATCCGCCTCTTCCGTGCGTAGACCTTCCAAGAGTGCTGCTGTAAATAAACCGTGCTGTAGGTCTGACGCTTCGTGAGACAATTGGTTGGGTTGGCAGGAAAGTATTGTGGGGATTTCCAGTTCGCGAGCTAATTCGACTGTTTGACTTCCTACCTGCGTACCTGCTTGGTTTTCCCGCTCGCGGTTCATATCAAGCAAAACCAGTTGCATGGTGGCTTTTGAAGTTTTCAGGCTTTCATAGAGCGATCGCATCGCGATTCCTGTGCCTGCCATATCGGCTGAATTCCCATCGATCGGCATCAGGTAGTCCTGCCCGTCCGATTTGACCCCATAGCCGCTAAAGAATAGCCACACCAAGTCTCCAGGTTGTAGTGCCTCCCGGCACAACCAATCCATCCATAACTTAATATTTTCGCCGGTTGGGTAGGTTGACTGACCCTCGACGAACGGCGAGGTGTCGGTCAATAGCAGACAGCGATCTGGCATAAAGCCAGCTTTGCTCACCAGAAAATTCCACAGCGCTTGTGCATCTGCTTGGGCATAACCCAGAGGTTGCAAGTACTGATATTGGTTAATGCCAATTGCCATCAGCCAGTGATTGCTCATACGAGATGTACCTCACGTCAACGACAGTTATAGATTGTTATCAATGATCTGATATCAGAAATTTCAAGGTAAGAGTTTTACGATGCGAATTGCTTCTTTGAGTTTAGTGGCTTTGTTCGGACTAAGCGGAAGTTTTTGCGCCTTTGAAGGGGCGATCGCACCTCCAATAGCTCAAGCTTATACCTCTCGCGTTAATATTACGCTGGATCGGCAACCAAATGAATCCTTTGCGACCCTGGTTCGCAGAGCCGAGGCCGTTGCCAGAGCCGCCGCTCAGCGCAGCTTCGACAATGACATTTTAGTCACAGAAGCTGCCATTATTATCACAGGCCAAAATATCGGTTTGTCAGCACCGATACTGACTTTGGAAGTCAGTCGCCAGAACTGGAAAAACCACCCCGACACCCAGCGCTGGTCAACTTATTACCCCAAATCCAAGGAGCTATTGAGAATTGACGATCCTGTCCCCGCAGTGGCAGCCACCCCCAGTCCCGCAGCCGGACAAAGACCAGAACCAACACTCGGTACAGGTGTTATTCAAAGTACATTGAGATGGTCTACGACTGACGACCTAGACTTAGAAATCACCGATCCCAGCGGTCAGAGAGTTTTCTTCCAAAACAAGCGAGTACCATCGGGTGGTCAACTTGATGTTGATAGTAACGCAGGTTGTCAGAATACGATCTCAAACCCAGTCGAAAATATTTTCTGGCCGCCCACTGGCGCTCCTCCCGGTAACTATGTAGCAAAAGTCAACCTTTACCAACGTTGTGGAACGCGAACAGGGCCGATCGCATTCCGGTTGAGGTTACTGGTACAGGGGAACACAAGGGAATTGACGGGTAATGTGGATGATTCAAATCAAATCGTGAGCTTCCCCTTCTCGATCGTTCCTGCTGGCTCCAGAACGCCCGGTCAATTGCCAACAAGCCCCTCAAATGGTACGGGAACCGGGACTCAACAGTCTCCTCCTGCCACAACCCCTGGGCGCAGTCCAGCTAACCGCCGGAGCAGTCCTACTCCACGCCCCACAGCCCAGCCTACAGCCCCCACTAATTCCCCGCCTGCTACTCGTCGGGGGTCATAAGTGAACCGACAGTAAATAAAGCTGTTGAAAGCATAGGGGCTAAAAACCCGGTTTCTTTGCGTTAGGCTAACCAAATATCGGTTTGTCAGGCCATAGAAACCGGGTTTCTGGGATTAGTGATATCGTGTCCGGTTGTATCCGTATTGCATGGTAGGGGCGGGTTTTGTCGCGAGGTTGTCTGTTGTCATCAAGAATTGTCATCTAAACCCGCCCCTACAATCAGACAACCTATACAAGTCCGGTGCTATCGGACATGATATCAAGGGGGGATCTAGTGCAGCGCGGCAGAAATAATCCACCACTAAAAATTGCCAATGATTGCTCTGGAAATCTTGATTTTTACCACTGACAACTGACAACTGACCACTGACCACTGGCCACTGACCACTGACCACTGACCACTGACCACTGACCACTGACCACTGACCACTGACCACTGACAAATCAGTCTGTAGACTAGGCCCTTGTATTCCATCATGCAGATTAGCGCCACGTTAGCTCAGAGCTAGTGTAAAGGCATAAGACGACTAACTCGCGATTCGGGGTTGTCATCAAGGAGCTGGAGCTAATCATGTCTAAGTTAAATCAATCTGGATTTAATCGGTCATTGGGTACAAAGCGATCGCAACAAAGCTGGAGAACACCCCTGAGCGTACTAAGTTTAGTAGCCTTAATGGGGATGGGAGGAACTTTCTGGTTGTCAAGTGAAGCGAATGCACAAAACGCACGCACTCGCACAACACAAACCGCACCTCAATCTAATGTCGATCGCATTAACCTGACCCTCAACCGTCAGCCTAACGAAAGCTACAATACCCTAATCCGTAGAGCAGAAGCAGCAGCAAGAGAAACAGCTCAGCGTAACTTTAACCAAAACGGTTCGCTTAGAGCGGTTGCTGTGACAGTACTGGGCCAAAATGCCGGTGCGATCGCGCCCCTTCTCTCCTTGGAAGTGAATCGTCAAAACTGGGCGAGTCGTCCCGATACCCAACGCTGGGCTACATATTTTAAGAACGCCCAAGCTCTTTTAAGAATAGATAATCCCAATCCAAACTTTGCCGAAGGGTTTGTCAATTCCACTCCAGGACAAGTACTTCCCAATGGCACGATCGTACCTAGTAATGGAACCGGACAAGTACTTCCCAACGGCACGATCGTACCTGGTAATGGAACAGGACAAGTACTTCCCAACGGCAACATCATACCTGGAGGTACAACTATTAACGGCACAGGACAAGTACTTCCCAACGGCAACATCATACCTGGAGGTACAACTAACGGCACAGGACAAGTACTTCCCAACGGCAGCATCATACCTGGAGGTACAACTATTAACGGCACAGGACAAGTACTTCCCAACGGCAGCATCATACCTGGAGGTACGCCTGCTGGGACTACAGTCTATGACACCACCGATCCGGGGACTACTAACGGGCAAGGGGTTGGCGGCGCTAACACCTCTGGAACCACTAACACTGGGACGACTGGCGGGGGAATACGTCGCTAGCGAACCAGAAGAATTGGCTGAATTAATGCCCTAAAATAGGAAGGCTGTCAACTATTAGCGAAGCGATCATGGCTGTTCCTAAGAAGAAAACATCTAAATCAAAACGGGATATACGCAAAGCCACCTGGAAACGTAAAGCAGCGTTACAGGCAAAGAAAGCCCTCAGCTTGGGCAAATCGATTCTGACTGGGCGGTCTACGTTCGTGTATCCTTCCAAGGAAGAAGAAGACGAAGAGGAATCCTAAGCAGCCCAGGAATCCCCCTTGCTAGACTCTGGGGGAGTATCAAAGAATGTGAATATGGATGCTAACACGACAGCGGCATTAAGCTGTGTTGTGTTAGCAGGGAAAACTCTATTGCTACTGGATTTATGCTAGGAAAATTTTTCAAGAAGCCTGGGCCAGAATTAAGCGATCGCATCCCTCCCGGTCAATACGAAAGCAAAGGATTCCCAGTACTGACTTACGGCAGTACACCCCACGTCACCATCGAGAACTGGCAATTTCGGGTGTGGGGCAAAGCAAAAGAAGCGACCTTCACTTGGTCGGACTTCATGGCTATGCCCCAACACGACTTCACTGCCGATTTTCACTGCGTCACCCGCTGGTCTAAACTCGATGTCCAGTGGACTGGCATAAAAGTACTGGACTTCATGAAGCACGTTGAAGTAGACGCAGGCGCACTTCACATCATGGAACATTGCTACGGCGACTACACCACCAACATTAGTATGGAAGATTTCCTGCGGTCAGAAAACTTTTTTGCCCATACTTTGTTTGGCGAACCGCTACCCCCTGAACATGGTGGCCCGATGCGGTTAGTCGTTCCTCATATCTACGCCTGGAAAAGTGCCAAATGGATTAATGGTTTAGAATTTCTAGAATCGGAAGATCTGGGTTTTTGGGAACGCAATGGCTACCATCGACGTGGCGAACCTTGGGCAGAAGAACGCTACAGCAGTTAGTTTCGCTTCTAGGTGATTCCTATGGTGGGCTTTTTGCCGTCAGACTTTGTTCAAACTCCTGTAAACTAAAAAGGCGTAGGCGAAGCCCGTCGTAGACATCGCTCTTTGAAAAAGTGCGGAATGTGAGATATAATTAAATCGAACCAGAGATAGCAGGGCGAATCTAATCCAAAATACAAAATGGTATAATCATGAGCCAATCCATTATTAAAATTAATAACCGACTCCTTGACTCCCTCGCTCAAATCATCCTTTCTCTTTCTGAAGAAGAGTATCAAACTTTAGTAGAAAAAATTCAACATTCTCGATTAGACGCTCGCCAAGAACAACAAAACATTGAATCCTTAAAACAGGATATTGCTCTAGGCATGGAACAACTCCAAAACGGTCAATATACAGAATATGATGAAAATTATTTACCTACTCTCATCACTTCAATAAACAAAAGGCGATCGCCGCAAAGAAAATCTTGCTAATATTCCATATTATAGAATATATTGTACTTTATGGAATGGAATATTATCTTCGCTCCAGATTTTAGAATCTGGTTTTATTAACAAGAACAGGGATTTCAAGATGAGACATTTGCTGTACTAGGTGTGTTGGCGGAATTTGGGCCAAAACTTGGCAGACCGCGAGTTGATACTCTAGAAGAGTCTTGCTTCAATAATATGAAAGAGCTTCGTATTCAATACAAAGGAGAACCTTGGCGTATTTTATTTGCCTTTGATCCTAAGCGACAGGCTATTTTGCTGGTTGGGGGTAATAAGTCAGGTAATAAGCGATGGTACAAGGAAAATATACCGATCGCAGATAAACGGTATGAAAAATATCTGGAAATACTTAAGGAGGAAAATTGATGACAAAATATACAACCCTATCTGAAGAGTTAAATCAACTTCCCAGAGAGAGACAAGAACTGATTGAAGCAAGAACTTCCCAGATTCGTCTTGAAGAAATTACTCTTAAACATCTGCGGGAAAAACTCGGTTTATCTCAATCAGAATTAGCAGAGCGTCTTGAGGTGCAGCAACCAGCAATATCCAAGCTAGAAAGTAGGCAAAATCTGGAATTAAATACACTTCGAGCCGTTGTGAATGCTTTGGGTGGAACTATTGAAATTATTGTCAGAGTTCCGAATAAAGAACCTATACTTCTTAGTGATTATCAAGAATAGGAATTTGTCACACTTTTGCGCGATCGCCCGACCACATCCCCAAAGCTTAAACCCCATCATGGCTATCCCAGAACTGGAACGACAACTCTTACAGCTTTCGCTCAACGATAAACTGTATATCATCCAACTCCTCGCCCAAAGCCTGATTGTACCCAATCACAACACCCACCCAGATCAACCAAACAAACTCTCAGAGTTTTTCCGTCAATCTCCACTAACTGAACTCAGCAAAGAAGTGGATTTTAGTAGATGCTGTGCATTACTAAAAACCCTTACTGAGTCTCTACAACCAGAAACCGAAACCCCAGAATATCCCCTTCCTCAATTTTATGGATGTATCCAAGACGAAACATTTTTTCGTCATCCCCAAGGACAACAATCAGAACGCGAATCAATCCTATGAAATTTTTGCTAGATACTAACACTTGTATCATCTATATGCGTGGTAAAAACATAAGCTTAAAGCAGAAACTAGAATCTACTGCAACTAAAGATATTGCCGTTTGTTCAATCGTTAAAGCCGAGCTATTTTATGGCGCAATTAAAAGTGCAAACCCACAACGTAATCTTACCATACAGCAAGAATTTTTAGCCCAATTTATATCACTAACCTTTGACGACCTAGCGGCAATGACATTTGGAATAATTCGCTCTGGGCTAGAAGCATTAGGAACGCCAATCGGAGCTTATGATTTACAAATTGCGGCGATCGCACTAACAAATAACTTAACCCTCATCACCCATAACACTAGAGAATTCCAGCGCGTTAATAACTTACTAATTGAAGATTGGGAGATAGATAAATGATAAACGAATGACTGGAGAATATCATCTCACAAATTCCCGCGATGTCTACGACGGGCTGCGCCTACGCACTTCCCACATCCCCAAAGCGATCATCGCACTCCCGTCAATCAATGCCTCTCTCGTAAAAAAGGCGATCTTTACGACGGGCTTCGCCTACGCACTCCTAAAAAAGGGCCGATCGCGCCCTTCGTAGCGTGCCGTAGCTTGCGCTGCTGCTTGCAGATCGCATTTTTTTCAAGTTTTTGAACACCGAAATGGGACATTAACAAGTTGGTAATGTCTTCAAAGTAAAAGAGATTTTACCCTCACGTATTATTGCTTCTTTTACATTTTTCTTATCTCGTCTATTATATCGTCCATCTCCCTATAGCCATCAAAATCAGAGTTTTCGATTACATCCCCAAACCAAAGTTGTATAAAAGAAAAACATCGTTTAACTGGAAAATTTTTTTGAGAGTTGCAGTAATCAAATAATCTTTTCTTCCTGTCTGTTGGATTCTTCCAGATAGCGTCAAATCTTGCGAACGTGTAAGATACCAGAGGTATTCGGCTCATCATATTCCTAATCTCACCAGCAATTAAAACAGTATCTTGTGTTAGGGTTAACTGCCTAGATGGAACACTTTCAACAGGAAGTTTCACAGTGTCTGACTGAAACTTTCCAGGGGTAATAGTGTTGGTATAAGCAAAGCTGCTTACTGATGTAGATGACCACAGGAGAATTGTCCCCAGTGCGATCTGTATTTTGCGGTATGTACTCATAATTAAACTCCAGTATTTGAGCGAAGGATTCAAGATAGTAGCGATGATGCTAGTAGTAGTCAGTGAGACTCCCACAAAGTACGCCTAAGCGGTTTTCTCTGATTACACATTTATTAGACGTTTCCCCACCCCAAATTGGGAATTTTTCGAGTTACAGGCAAATTTTCTCCCCCAAAAACCACCCTCAACCCCCAGAACCCTTCCTCCCCTTACCTTTCAGTCGCCGCAAACTCTTCTCGACTTCCCCACAAGCCGGATACGATGAGCGCGTACCCGCAATGGGGAGGCTCACACTCCCGTAAAAAAGGCGATCGCTAAAGCAGTCATTTCGCGCTCGGCCCAAATTCCCCCAAGCGATCGCTCTTTGACAAAGTGCAAAATGTGAGATACAATTAATTTGACACTCAATCTACATTAATTTGCTATGGATTCTTTGAACCTACGCACAAAAGTTATTACCGAAATAAATCTTGTCCCACCAGATAAACTAGAAGAATTATATAACCTTATTCATTATTTTCGATTAGGTGTAGAATCATCTAAAGTTTCCCTCAACCAAACTATGCAGTTTGCTGGCTGTTGGAATGATATGTCAGATGAAATATTTGCTAATTTCAATGAAGAAATAAGCACTCGTCGCCAGCAAGCATTTTTGGGGAGAAGAAGTGATGAAGCCAGCTTTGATTGATCCAAATATTTTGTCGTTTTTCTTTCGCAATCATAGTCTGGTTGTTGAGCGTTTTCAAGCCTATCTGAGAGAGCATGACAAAATTAACATCAGCATCATCACCTATTATGAAATTGTCAGTGGATTAAAACATCGTGACGCACAAAAACAACTTATATCTTTTGGGGAATTTGTTTCAGGCAATACAGTTTTACCTCTAACTACAAGCTCTGCAACAATTTCTGCTGATATTTATGCCAATTTAAGAAATAAAGGAACACCAATTGACGATATTGATATTCTTATAGCAGGAATTGCCATAGCCAACGATTTGATTATTGTCACCAATAATCTCAGAGATTTTGAGAAAATAGAAAGCTTAGAAATTCAAGATTGGAGTCAGTAATAGGATTGGGCGATGTCTACCACGGGCTATGCCTACCCCTCTCAATCTCCCATCATCAAAGCGATCGCCTACCCGCATTTGGGAGGCTCACACACCCGTAAAAAAGGCGATCGCTAAAGCTGTCAAAAAGCGATCGGCCCAAATTCCCCCAAGCGAGGGCCCTTTTTCCAAGAAAACAGCGATCGCGCAATAAGCTGCTACGCATTTAATTTTGATATTGAGCCTGATGGGGAGATGGGGGGATGGGGAGAGGGATTGACAGTTTTCCCGACGCTCGGAAAAATACAAGCTTTGATGCGATGCAAGCTTATGATGAAAATTCTTTATCCACTCTCATGACGCCAATTAAAGCACGATGTCAGGAAGGTCTAGGATGATGATGCAGAAAGTTAAATAAAATAAAATAAAATCATCCTCCATTTAAACCCCATCATGGCTATCCCAGAACTCGAACAACAACTCTTACAGCTTTCGCTCAACGATAAACTGTATATCATCCAACTGCTCGCCCAAAGCCTGATCGTACCCAATAATAACACCCACCCAGATCAACCCAGTAAACTCTCAGACTTTTTCCGTCAATCACCTCTAACTGAACTCAGCGAAGAACTAGACTTTAGCCGCGATCGCAGCCTACCCCGCGATGACTTTACCCTATGACTTACCTCCTTGATACCTGCCTGATTTCTGAACTTGTTGCCAAATACCCAAATCAAAAGGTTTTAGATTGGCTAGATGCCCAAGTGCCAGAAACACTTTACATCAGCATTATTACAATTGGCGAAATTGCTAAAGGCATCAGTAAAATTACCGCGTCTAAGCGAAAAGAATCTTTGACAAAATGGCTAAATGAAAGCCTACCCAGTCGCTTTCAAGACAGAATCTTAGCTATAGATTTTTCAACAATGGTATTGTGGGGAAACTTAGTAGGACAATTAGAACAGAACGGGCGACCTCTACCCGCTATGGATTCTCTGATTGCAGCGATCGCAATTCATAACTCTCTATCACTTGTCACCCGGAATGAAAAAGACTTTGCCGGGACAGGGGTTGTAATTATTAATCCTTGGTCTTTTTAACCTCATTACTATACGGTTATTTCGACTAAACAATGCTTTACAACTATTAAAATACCAAGAAAGTAAACATCGTGTTTCAAAGTTTTGCCAATTCAAGTCCTAATGAATCAAACAAAAAGCGATCGGCCCAAATTCCGACAAGCGATCGCCCTTTTTCCAACAAAAAAGCGATTGCCTACGGCACGCTGCGCGAACGCACTCCTGTAAATAAAAGGTTTAGGCGAAGCCCATCGTAGACATCGCTCCTTTCCAGTCACTTTAAGCTGTCTTGGCGATTTCTGCTAGTTTGATTAGTCCTTGAGTTGTCAAATCTTCATCAATTGCGTACCAATGAATACCATAACCAGATGGAGAAATTCGATACATTTTCCGCTCTATATCTGTTGCTTCGGCAAGTCGCTTAGATGCTTGGACAATTGGAATTTGATAGGTTTTTCCATCTACCGATAGAATTATCAATTCTCTATTAAAGTCAATGTTTGATATATTGTATTGCTTATCCATTTTGTTGATTCCTAAATGTTTGCCATTCATCTACTATTTGATCAAAGTTTTGTAATATTATCTTCTTCACTTCTCGCGGATCTCGCGATGACATTCCATAGGAATAATCTTCACGAATTTCGTACAGATCGATGTCTAGCCAATATTTGCATTCACTGTCTCCTTTCTGGACATGAATATGAATCGGCTCATTTCCTTCATCTGAATAAAAGAAAAATCGCTATCCCTTTATATATAAAACTGTTGGCATTTGGTTTTACATCACCATATCAGGACTTACACATTGTAACGGTGTAGCAAGGGTTTGAGATTTCTCTGCGCTAAGGTGGAGGCTGTGCCAACGCTATCGCTCAGAATGACAGAATTACGTTGCCTGTGCGTAAGTACTGGACATTATAGCATATTTTCCCAACATCGCTCTTTGAAAAAGTTAGGCAAATCAAGCGATCGCCTTTCCCTATTTCCCCAAAGCGATGTCTACGACGGGCTGCGCCTACGCATACAGTGGGCGCTTCACCATCGCTCATCTCCTCACAAAACAGCGATCGCTCTCCAGCGAGAGGGCATCGTAGACATTCCACCAATAATTGAGAAGGTGCGTTACATTTCATTAACGCACCCTACAAAATCAGCGATCGCCTTTCTTCTCACAAAAAAGCGTCGGCGAAGCCCGTCGTCGGCAATTAAAGCACGATGTCAGGAATTACCCTATGACTTACCTCCTTGATACCTGCCTGATTTCTGAACTTGTTGCCAAATACCCAAATCAAAAGGTTTTAGATTGGCTAGATGCCCAAGCTATACTAAGTCTTATTGATTTTTTTGATAAAATAGCGATCACCTCCCAAATGCGGGTAGGCGATCGCTCTTTGACAAAGTTAGGCAAATCAAGCGATGTCTACGACGGGCTTCGCCTACGCCCATCTCCCCACAAAAAGGCGATCGAAGCATATAATCGAAGCATATAGAATATTACTAATATTCTATATAATGTGCCGAACAGATAAATACGGTTTTCCATCCCGCTACGTCCCAACTCAGGACTTGGTGCAAGAAATCAACTACAAATACTTTACGAGCTTCTTGTGAAAGTGTCTTTATTAACATAAGTAGATCGCCAATTATTTGAAGGGACTGTTTGACTTGTAAGTAGCCAAGTCGTAACTAGCTGATCTCCTTGCAGTTGACCTGACCAAGCAGTAACAGAACTACATCTCGACTCACTGTTTGTCCACGAAACTACGAATCCAATCGACGGAAGGTTCGTGCGTCCTACTAATGGAAACTTTCCTTTAGCACAGCCAGCTGAGGAAACGGCGGTTTCATAAAAACCTTTAACATTTCCGTCTTCCGATACACTTTCGATACTCAATTTTGATCCTAACTCGTTCAACCAAGTTCCTAGCAGAGGATTACTCTGAGTTTCGGTTGCCACACCACCCACATCAGTCAGACTCCGAGCATTAGCATGACCCTGAAAACCACCAAAGGCAATGGTTACGGCCAGTAACAAAGCAAAAAAAACTTTAGTTAGGGATTTCATTGGGATTAACACCCTCAAGTTGTTCGTATCTTACGACGTTTCCCCACCCCAATTCTGGGATTTTTCGAGTTACAAGCAATTTTTCTCCCCAAAATCTACCCTCAACCCCCAAAACCCTTCCTCCCCTTACCTTTCAGCCGCCGCAAACTCTTCTCAACCTCCCCATGAGCCGGATACAACAACTGCTGACTCAAAGCACTCTCATAAGCCTTCATCGCTCCCAACCTATCCCCCAACCCCGCCAAAGCTCTCCCTAACCAGTAATCAGCCATAGCCGGATTAAACTCTCTCAATTCCTGACATCCCTCAACAGCCACTTTCCACCACTTACTAGCCCCAACATCCCTCAGCGCCCGGTAACTCTCCCCCAGCCACACCGCAGCTGGTACTGATAGCAAATAACCCCCTGCTGGTAACAACTCCCATCCTTTCTCCAACGCCTCCACCGCTTCCCGATGTTTTCCAGCCAAAGCCAACACCCGCCCATGATGAAACCAAGCATCAGCTAACTGGGGCTGGAGTTTTGTCCCCTGCTCAGAAACCTGACACCCTCGTTCAAACTCTTGAAAGTGTTCCACTAACACCCGCCCCGCAGTCGCCCAAACACTCCAACGTTCAGGAAAGCGCCGCAGCATCTCCTCCACAACATCTCTGAGAAGAGGAGCTAAGGGATTTATTCTGACTACAGTTTGATCCCCCCTAGCCCCCCTTAACAAGGGGGGAATCGGAATTTCATTCAAAGTCCCCCTTGTTAAGGGAGGAACTGGAATTTCATTCAAAGTCCCCCTTGTTAAGGGGGATTTAGGGGGATCTGCGATCGCAAAAGGTAAAGTTTCACACAACCCTCGATAAATTTCACAATCATCGGCATAAAGTTGATAAACTTTCCCCATCATCTCCGCCGCCCTTTGATATTCCCCCGTATTGAACAAGCACCGCCCATAGTAATACCAACCGTTAGGATAATGTGGATGTTCGGCAGTAAACTCTGCCAGCACCTCCACACCTTGCGCCCAATCCCCCCGAAAAATGTGATAATATGCCAGGAACTTGTAAGCCTCAGCCCCATGAGGAGTTTGTTGCAGTAAAGAGGTAATCATTTTTTTAGTCAGTTTCCCCTCTTTACCAGAAACCAATCTCATCTGAGAACGTTGAGCAATTTGTCCTTGCAGTACCCGAAAATCATCCCCAGCTAAGGCTATAACCCTGCTCAACTGCTCTCTAGCTGTTTGAATATCCCCCACCGCCATCAGCGCGTCATGGCTGTAAATCAAAGCCACAACATCATCTGGGTTGATTGATAAAACCCGCTCCAAGGCACTTAGCACACCAAAATGATTTTCTATCTGCTGATGCACCTGTGCCAAAGCCAGCCAGTGAACTACTTTGTCAGGCTCTAACCCAGTTGCTAAATTAAAGGCAATAATTGCCTGCTGACTCTCACCCCGACAAACTGCAATCAATCCATTGATATGATGCTGAGTCCCTTCGTTGTCGGAACAAAATAAGGCTTTTTCATATACTTCTAGAGCCTCTTTTTCCACTCCCATCAACTGCAAGATTTTCCCCAGATGCAGCCACACATTAAGTAATTGAGGTTGTCGCTCAAGCACTTGATGATATTCTGCAACCGCTTGTTGCCAGTTTCCCATCTCGTAAAGCAAATCAGCCAGTTCTAATCTTTTTTTCCATCCTTGGGGATATTTCTGGACATACTTACTTAAAGTGATGAATTTCTGCTCTTGTCTAGTTGGCTTTTCCTCTAAGATAATGCTAACATTCATCGTCAGCCCAGAAGATTGACAGAACTTTACCAATGATGTTGTAAGGTTTCCAGACATATTATGGTTGTTTTATAATTGACTTCTTCGTGCTTGCTTTTTGTTCTGATTTCAGGTTGGGATTTTTCTCCCAAAGGAACTACCAACTTTAAGGATGGCGAGAGGGAATCTAGAGAAGTATCATCTTCACCAGCGAGATATTTGGTTAAATGCTTTTGCAGAATTATTCGTGCTTTTCTAACGCATTTGCGAACGTTATCTTCAGAGCAGGCGAGTTGCTTGGCAATATTTTGATAGGATTTGTCTTGGCAGTAGTATAAGATAAAAGGATCGCGGAGTCTGGTAGGCAAGGATGCAATTTTATGGCGGATATATGTCCGCATCTCTAGAGCTAGAAGATTATATTCAGGAAGTTCTACCCTAGAAGAGAATTCTGGATAATCTTCAAATTTAATATCCTCAATGTTTTCAATTGATGATGCTTCTCGTTGGCGTTTTCGATGCACATCCATGCAGAAGTTATGGATAATTCGAGTTAACCAAGCTTTTGGATATTTAATTTCATCTCCATAGTTTTGCCATTCATTCCAGGCTTTAAGCATTACCTGACTCAATACATCTTCAGCATCGATTGGGTTCGAGTTCATCCACTTGAGACAGCAACGGTAAAGATGATCTCGATGCGCCTGCCATTCCTGCCAAAAAACTGGCTTTATATCTTCAGTGCCATCCGACAGGCTTGACGGAGCAACTGATTGAGAATATAACCTGATTCCCTGAATTCTATTGGTAGTACCTTTCATATAGTCATGAGATCTACACCCTGGGAAATAGAATAATTTCCGCTTGTACGCTAGACTAGCGTTTAAGCGTAAGTTATCAATAGCATGGCGATAATTTGCTAAAGACACAGTATCAGTTTGCACCACTTAACCCGATTGCACTACTTAAGTTTTGCTATTTAACATCTCAACTTAAGATTTGCCAGGATTAATTAACCAAACTCTCGATTGGCTAAGGTTTTGGGCATTGTAAAGTTTTTATCTCCATGACCGCTAAGTTGCTTAACTTGATACCAAGCGTCATAAGTTGACTATTGGTATTAAGTTAAGAAAAAGTGCCAATTGTCAAGGAGGTATGTCAAGAAAAGCTGAAATAGGCTGAAACCCCGATCGGAAAGGCAGTTTAGGTCTATTCGTGACAGGTTAAGCTAAAAAAGCATTTGTCAATAAGCAATCATGCTCAATCTTGACAAATGGGATAAGCTAACACGTATAAAAGCTTGTCTATTAGACCTCTCCTTTCAAAGAATGTAGAGACGTTGCATGCAACGTCTCTACAAGGGTTTCAGCTAACGCACCTTTAATTTCTGGAGACGTCTATTTCTAATTTTGCGATCGCAAATGGTAATTTGGGCTTGGGGAGCGGATCTAAATGCCAAAGATTCGCTTAATCAGATTTAGTTTACCTTCATAGGGAGCGTAGCGCAACTTTATATCCATAAGGAAAGAGTTTTTCAGCACGCTTTTTTGATGGGAGAAAATATCAAAGCTAGCTTTGCCGTGATAGCTTCCCATACCGCTGTCACCGACTCCGCCAAACGGTAGGTCTGGCACGCCAAGGTGCATGACAGTATCGTTGATACAGACGCCACCAGATGAAGTTTCCCGCAAAACTCGCTCTTGATGGTTTTTGTTTTTGCAAAAGAAGTAGAGGGCTAGAGGTTTTGGTCGTTCATTAACAATAGAAATCGCTTCTGTTAAATCGTTGTACTCGATAACTGGAAGAATCGGGCCAAAGATTTCTTCTTGCATGACTGGTGCATTTAAAGATACATTGTCTATCACTGTTGGGGCAATGTAATTATTTTCGACATCGGTTTGACCGCCAGCGATAATTTTGCCATCGTTTAGGAATGCTGCCAGTCTATTGAAGTGTCTTTTATTGATAATTCTGGCATAGTCAGGACTTTTTGCGGGATTGTCGCCATAAAATTCTTGAATGCACTTTTTGATGCTATCTAAAAAGTCTTTTTTGATGATTTTATCGACTAAAAGATAATCAGGTGCTACGCACGTTTGACCGGCATTAATAAACTTGCCCCAAGCGATTCTTCTAGCAGCGCGTTCGATGTGGACATCGGCATCGACAATACAAGGAGTCTTGCCGCCGAGTTCTAGGGTGACTGGTGTGAGATGTTTTGCAGCCGCTGACATGATGATTTTACCAACTGCTGTGCTGCCGGTAAAAAAGATGCGATCGAACTTTTCTTTTAACAACTGTTGGCTGGTTTCTATGCCTCCTTCTACAACGGCTATATAGGCAGTATCGAAGTTTTTTTTGAAAATATCGGCCAAAAGGTGAGAGGTATGGAGGGCAATTTCTGATGGTTTTAAAATTGCACAGTTTCCGGCTGCGAGCGCACCTATTAAAGGCGAAATCATCAGATTAAATGGATAATTCCAAGGACTAACAATCAGAACAATTCCTCGTGGTTCTGGATAAATTAGTGCTGAAGATGGAAATTGCTCTAGGGGAGTTGCTACTCGCTTAGGTTTTGTCCAAAATTTAATATGCTTAATCGCATAATCAATTTCTTTTACAACTAACAATTCCGTAACATAACTTTCAAATCGAGGTTTGTTCAGGTCACTTTTAAGTGCATTGAGAATAGCTTCTTTATTCTCTAAAATTGTCTTCTTTAATAACGTGAGCTTTTCAATGCGAAAAGATACATCTTTTGTCTGGCCGGTGCTGAAAAAATTACGCTGCTGGCGGACAAGGTTGCTAACTTCTAGTTGAGCTATCATGATGTTTCTCGGAAACTAGACAAATTGAAGGGGTTATGCAATATTTTACAGGTATGCTTCAATCGTAGCCGCTCTAGAACACCAATTCAGTAAGGCCAGAAACCGGGAATATGTGGGTTAGAGCAACGAAATATCGACCTTGACAACCACATATTCCCGGTTTCTCATCGCAAGAGAGCGAATACACCAATTGGTGTTCTAGAAACTTGTCGGCTGTCTGGAATCTGAAGCTCATGATAGCGGCTAAAGTTAAGAATTCCCTGAGTGCTTGACTGGTATGCGGACAATGAATAGACTTCCCTTACCCACCTCTGACTTAACTTCAATGGTTCCGTGATGGGTTTCCACAATTCTGCGAGACAGGTGCAGCCCCAAACCGCTGCCGGAATGTTTGTGTTTGCCTTGACGAAACCGTTCAAATAAGATTGTTTGTTCTTCTGAAGATATACCGGGGCCGGTGTCTTCTACCTCAACGATTACTTGTGGTATGCCGGGATTACCAGCGCTCTTTGTATTATTGAGACTGACGTTTACCGAACCAGTATCTGTGAATTTGATCGCATTGCCAACCAAATTGGTGAAAACCCGGTGAAGTTCCAGGCGATCGCACTCTACCACATTTCTTGCCCCTGGGTCACCCTTTGCATTTTCATCCTCATTTAATTTCAAAGACAGGTTTTTTTGGGCGGCTAAAGGGGTAAGTTCTTTGACAATTTCCTGAAGTAGAGCTTGCAAGTCAACAGGAGAGAAGTTTAGGTTTTTGCGTCCGGCTTCGTAACGATACACTTCTAGCAAAGTATTCGCCATCGCCAGCAGGTTTTTGTTGCTGCGAGCCATTATGTCGAGGGTTTCATTCATCGTGGGTGATAGTTCTCCCAAGGCTCCCTGCTGCATTAAACTCAGCATTCTATCTGCGGCTATCAAAGGAGTTCGCAAATCGTGAGTAAGTCGGGAGACAAAATCTTCTCGCTGACGGGCAATTTGGTCGCGTTCGTCAATGCTGTGCTTGAGTCGGAGGAGACTGCGTACTCGCGCCAGCAATTCGTCCACTTCTACCGGCTTGCGGATAAAATCATCTGCACCAGTGTCTAACCCTTTCGCCACGCTGAGGTGGTCGTAGGCGGTAATCAATAGAATGGGGATAAACGGCAATGAGGTATTGTCGCGCAGGCGCTTGGTGACTTCAAAGCCATCCATTCCGGGCATCATCACATCCAACAATACTAAATCTGGGGGGGATTCCTCGATCTTAGCCAGAGCGGTACGGCCATCTGCTGCTGTGACAATTTTATATCCCTCTTCTTCTAAAATAGCTTGGATGAGAAAAACGTTATCGGGAGAATCATCTACGACTAAGATGCGATCGGCTTTTTTAAATGGCGACAAAGAAGAAAGATTCATAGATTCCGAAGTTTTGACCATAATGCTGTTAACTGTTTATTTTTGTCAATTATCTTTAGTATTATTTTTTCCTTTACGAGATGACTTTACCTCACCCCCACGAAGGATTCCGGTGGCGCGGTTTTACCCATTGGCCTGGAGTACCTGTGGAACAACTACTCCCAAGGAATTTAATCATAGCGTCAAAAGTTTCAAAACTGCATACAGAGTGGGGCTTTGGTAGCGATCGCCAGCGATTTTACCTATCCGCGTCAAATGGACGCCCTCCTTCGCCGTTGAATTACAGTCTGTGGGGTTATGTGAACCGGATTCAGCAGCGAGAGTGGCGATCGCCAGCCGACACTCCAACTATGGTACAAGAAGTCCTGAGTTAATGCTTTAGCCAGCGGAATTTTATAGCCTTCCCATTCTGCTTGTCAGCATGGCATCATCTTTGTAGGGCGCTCGTGAACGTAACTATAGGTTCTTCGGTCATAATTACCCCATAAATTTCGTCAATTTTGTAGTCAACTTATAGTTATACCATTTTCCATTTTAGGCACTACATATCGGTCTTTCCCTCAGCCTCCCAGGGGCAAAGGCATATTGGCTTATGCTTCTCAAGTCAGTCCTGTCAGTGATGCAAATCTCACCATTATGTTGATTTAGGTCAATTGTACCCACGCCGTGACTCATTGCGCCAAAAGTTTTTTCAAGCCAATTTATGTATTAGTACACTCACGGATACCAGGGGTGCATCTCAAGTTTGCAGTGCTTTGGTCGTGATTGAGATTGTCTGTAATGAGAAAGGGTTCAGGAGTAAAATGTACAGCTATAAAATTGAGGAATTGACAGAGGAGTTCCTTGGAATGAATCAGACTAGGTTGCAGGGCGATCGCCGGGAAGTTTCGATTTTATTCTCAGGTATACGCAGCTTCTCCACGTTGACTGAAAATATGGAACCAGTAGATGTTGTGAGCTTGCTGAATGAATATTTTGAGGTAATGTCAGATGCTGTTATTAAGCACAGGGGTACCTTAGATAAATATATTGGCGATTCAATAATGGTAACTTTTGGTGCAGCCCTGCCTTTAGAAGATCATGCTTGGATGTCAGTACAAGCTGCCCTGGAAATGCGCTCTAGCCTCCAAGAATTTAATGCCAAACTTGTTAGAGCCCAAAAGCCAGTGTTTCAAATTGGAATTGGCATCAATGCCGATACAGCGATCGCTGGTAATCTTGGTTCTAGCAGACTAAGCCAGTTTACTGTCATTGGCGACGCGGTAAATATTGCCGCTTACCTAGAAGGAATGAGCAAGCAGTATGGTTGCGATATCGTGATTAGCAAAAATACTTATCAATTCTGCTCAGAACAGATATGGGCTAGAGAGCTTGACTATATTCACACCAAAGGTAGAAACCAACCAATAGCTATATATGAAGTGGTGGGGTTGCGTTCCGAGCCAATTTCTGAGGAGAAGCAAAAGTTGATGGAGCATTACAATCAAGGACGCGCCCATTATCTGAATCGCAAATTCCGGCGTGCGATGAATGAGTTTGCGATCGTTGTGGAAGATATGAACACCAATGACAAGACATCTATGATGTATCTAAAACGCTGCCAGTATTGGCTCCAAAATCCGCCATCTGAAGATTGGGATGGTGTCTGGACGCTGACTTGATATCGTTTCCGACTTTTGCCGTTATCTTTTTACTCGTTACTAGAGCGTTGAGGTGAGAAAGCGCGATCTGGTTTCACCAGATCGCCATATTTTCAGGAACTACGGAATTAGAACAAAAAGTAACGCTGCGCCATCGGCAAAACGGTCGCAGGTTCGCAAATTAGCAACTCGCCATCAGCCCTCACTTCATAAGTTTCTGCATCAACTTCCACACGCGGTAAAGCATCGTTCAGCTTCATATCCCGCTTGCTAATTTGGCGCGTTCCTGACACTGCTACCGCTCGTTTTTGTAACTTTAATTGACTTGGAATATCCTGTTCTAGTGCTGCTTGGGAAACAAAGGTTAGGGATGTGGCTGCGATCGCACCTCCAAAACTACCAAACATCGGTCGCATATGGACTGGTTGAGGCGTAGGAATACTGGCGTTGGCGTCTCCCATTTGAGCATAAGCGATCGCACCCCCCTTAATCACGATCTCCGGTTTCACCCCAAAAAATGCCGGACGCCAAAGGCACAAATCTGCTAATTTCCCCTCTTCCACAGAACCCACATACTGAGAAATCCCATGCGCGATCGCGGGATTGATCGTATATTTCGCCACATACCTCTTCGCCCGAAAATTATCTGCCCTCTCTTCCTCCCCCTCTCCGTTGCGGAGAGGGGGTTGGGGGGTGAGGTTCCCCCGCTGCACCTTCATTTTATGCGCCGTCTGCCAAGTGCGAATAATCACCTCACCTACTCGCCCCATTGCCTGAGAATCAGACGAAATCATACTGAATGCGCCCAAATCGTGCAAAATATCCTCAGCGGCGATCGTTTCGCGCCGTATGCGCGACTCCGCAAATGCCACATCTTCCGGTATAGATGGTGACAAATGATGGCACACCATCAGCATATCCAGGTGTTCGTCCAAAGTATTGACGGTATAAGGGCGCGTCGGGTTAGTAGAAGATGGCAGCACATTCGCCTCGCCGCAGACTTTGATGATATCGGGTGCGTGTCCTCCTCCGGCTCCCTCCGTGTGGTAGGTATGTATTGTGCGACCTTTGAAAGCTGCAACAGTTGCTTCCACAAAGCCAGCTTCGTTCAATGTATCGGTGTGAATTGCTACCTGTACGTCGTATTTATCTGCTACACTAAGACAAGTATCGATCGCTGCTGGGGTTGTGCCCCAATCTTCGTGCAATTTCAATCCGATCGCACCGGCAAGCACCTGTTCTTCCAGTCCTTCCGGCTTGCTGCTGTTGCCTTTGCCGAGAAATCCCAGGTTCACGGGGAAGGCGTCGGCGGCTTGCAGCATTCGGTACATATTCCAGGGGCCGGGTGTGCAGGTGGTAGCATTTGTACCAGTGGCAGGGCCAGTACCGCCGCCCAGCATGGTGGTGATGCCGGATGCGATCGCAACTTCGATCTGTTGCGGACAAATAAAGTGGATGTGAGTATCGATACCGCCAGCAGTTAGTATCGATCCTTCCCCGGCAACAACTTCAGTGCCAGGGCCGATAATAATATCTACGTTATCTTGAATGTAGGGATTTCCTGCTTTACCAATTTTAAATATTTTGCCATCTTTAATGCCGATATCTGCTTTGACGATCCCCCACCAATCCAGAATTAAAGCATTAGTAATTACCATATCGACAGCACCATCGGCGTTAGAGATGGGGGATTGTCCCATTCCGTCGCGAATTACTTTGCCGCCACCAAACTTGACTTCATCTCCGTATGTGGTATAATCACGCTCAACTTCTATGAATAGTTCCGTATCGGCAAGGCGAATGCGATCGCCTACGGTTGGCCCAAAAGTTTCCGCATAAGCACGGCGATCCATTCTATAATTCATCTGATGACCTCCTGACTTCCTTTTAATTTTGTCATAATCGATCTTGCGTAATCTGTATGCAAGCGTTCTTAATGTAACACTTTATTTTTCCTCTCCCAGGAGTTTCTCCGATGCCGAAATCTCGTACAGCGTATAAAAACGGAAGAGTCATCATCCTTACCAATTGTTGAGTTTCATAAAATCACGTCAAACAATGTGGCCGTTTCGGAATTAGTATGTTATTTGATGCTTATAGTAGCAATTTCAAGAGGTTGCGGATCTAAATTAGGAGGTATATATTAATCTCCAACATTGGCATCAAGAAAACCAAAAAACCTAATTACGATAAAAATGCAAATAAAAATTTCATTTGATTAACTATATTACCATTACCTAAAACTTTTCACCCAATTCGTTACAAAATTATGAAAACCCCCCGTTTTAACCTGAACCAAGCCGATCTGATCAAACATTTGAAAAAAATGACTGCGGGTAAGAAACAGACAGAGCAAAAAAAAGAACAAACAGAGGAAAATATTGAAAGGACAGAAGAGGAAAAAGCTGAAATATCAGAACTAGAAAGCGTTTTGCAGAATCTAGACGCCAGCTTTAACCGAGTGGCTGCTATTCCAGATCCAGTTAAACGAGAGTACAGATTGTTACAGGAAGCAAAACGGCTAGATATGCCAGCCGAAAGCTATCGACGTCTGTTTGAAAGTTACTATTTAGAAAGATTACCAAAGAAACAAGAGTATTCCTGGCTCAGACCTTTCAAGTTTTTAGACCAACGCCTGGGAGATTTTGCTAAATGGTGTGAAAATGTCTCTCTGTATAGTTTAGCGACAGTAATTGGTCAATTCACCCTTTTGGCAGCAATGGGAGCCTATTTTTGGGAAGCGCCCCAGCGACAGCAAGCAGCGCTCGATACAGCGCGACAAGAAATTAGAAATCAGAAAGACGTTGTATATTCTGAATCGAGAATAGACGCTATAGAACTCCTCAACAAAAACTGCGAAGGTATATTAGGAGAACAGGCTCCCAAGGCCAACCTAGAAGGCATTGAGCTAAATAAATGCTACAAATTCCAATTGGGAGCGGCAACTTTTGCCCAATGGCCTCCTCAGTTTTACAGGTATGAAGGATTTAACCTTTCGCAGATCAACTTGGCTGGAGCGAATTTAAAAGGAGCGAATCTAGAGGGAGCGAATCTAGAGGGAGCCAATCTAGAGGGAGCGAATCTGGAAAGAGCAAATCTGAAAGGGGCAAATTTGAAGAAGGCGAATCTGAAGGGAGCAATTCTGCGGGCTGCTAATCTGGAAAAAGCCAATTTAGAGGAAGCCAATCTAGATAGCACTCGCATGAGCCGCATTTATCTGCGGGATGCCAACCTGACAAAAGCCTCATTAATTAATTCCCGCTTGCTTTGGGCAGATCTTCAAGGAGCCAACCTCAAAGAAGCCAATTTCCAAAGCTCTAACTTAAGCCGTGTTAATCTCCAAGGAGCGGATCTCTACAAAGCCAACTTTAAGGGAGCTTTGCTTCGCTATGCGGATATGCGGAAGGGCACGATTACGATCGGGACTGAATTCGAGCGTGCTAACCTTAAGCGAGCCAAGTTCTGGTCAGTGGATCAACTGAAACGAGCCTACAACTTGGACAAAGCCGCTAAAGACAAGGACTGGGAAGCAAAAATTATCAAGGAAGCGCCAGAAACTTATAAAGTGGGATTTCTTGTTCCCAATGATAACTTGACTTATAAGTTGTATCAGCAAGGCTTAGAGAGGTTCGCTAAGGAAAATAAACAAGTTGAAATTGTGCCGATTAAGACCGGAGAAAGTGTTGAGGCAGAAGCGCAAGGAATCAAACAACTACTGACTCAGGACGTGGATGCGATCATAATGAGACCGCTAGACCCAGAAAAATCAGTACCCGCTATTCTCCAAGCTTATGTCTCTGGTGTGGCAGTAGTTAACATCGGTGATTGTCTGCCGAAAGAAGCTCAGAAAGTTGTATTTGCTTGTTATGAAAGTGATTCTTTACAGATGGGTTACGACCTTGGCAGGTATATAGGAATTTGGGCTAAACCAAATAACAAGCAACAGGTTAGAGAGCTAAATGTAGGTCTGGTGGATGGGGCAGATTCAACTCGCCTTTATCCTTATTTGCAGGGCTTTGCGAAAGGGATGAAAGATTCCGGCGTTGTTTGGGAGCAAACGGGAACGACGGATGCCAAAACCCCAGAAGAGGTCGATAAGGTGAAGGAAATGCTCAAAAATCACCCAAATATCAATGTTCTGTGGGGAGGCTCTGAGATGACTACAGAAATTGGTCTTAAAGCAGTTAAAGAATTGGGTTTAGAGAAAAAGGTAAATGTGTTTGGGATTGTTCCTTTGACTCGCAGGTTGGCAAATATGCTGCTCGATCCCAATCAACCTCTACAATCAATTGTGGATGAAGCACCCAGCTATGCGGCTCATGAGGCGGTCGAACAAGCGATCGGAGTTATTGAGAACAAGGTTTCCAGAGAATATAAATATATAGTATTCCAGCATCGATTGCTTACCGTCAGTGACAGGAAAAAAATTAACGAGTTAATCGGCGATGCCCTGGATCTGGAGAAAAACAGTTTAAAAGCACCGATCGCACTGAAAGCTGGGGCTGGTGTTATCCCCTCTGAGATTCCCTCTAGTTTGGACTCTGCCGCTGCCGATTCTCTGGCAGCTATTACTGATGAGAAAAAGATCCAGAAGTTGCAAGAGGATCTGCAAAAATTAATTGTGCAAAATTGGCAAATATCTAGCAATAAAGAAACTGATAAAACCTCGGCCAATTTCGATCGCGATCTAGTATATCGGGTGTTAGTGGATACGGAAGGAGCGGTCGTTTCCTACGAACCGATCGATAAACTGGCGATTGATTTACTTCCAACTACTCCCTTACCCAAATTGTTATCTAAACCCGATGACGGCAAGGCAAAGGATGAGACTCTCATACTACCTAATAAGCTAGTAATCAATAAGCCTGTCGCTGAATTTAAGGTTGTGTTTAGCCCCAGCGGTAAAGTTGAAGTGAAATGGGGAGAAAGTTTCTTGCCGGATGAATAAGGACAAACAAGAAATTTCCAAAAAGAAAAGAGATGGCGCTAGGGCGTGTTTTCAAACCCTTAGAGCCCCCCTAACCCCCCTTAAAAAAGGGGGGAAAGAAACTCAAAGTCCCCCTTTTTAAGGGGGATTTAGGGGGATCTCAATCGTCAGAAACGAAGCCGATCGAGTTTGAAAACACGCCCTAGCCGCGCCTGCTAGCGCCATCGCAACGCCACCTCAATCAACCGCCTCTGGATCGATCCCCATCGTTCTCAAACGTTCAGCCAATCGTTCTGCCCGTTGTCGTTCCTGTTCTGCCCGTTGTCGTTCCTGTTCCGCCCGTTGTCGTTCCTGTTCCACCTCCTGTAATGCCACTTCCAACCGTTGAGAAATTTCTGAGTAGCTGGCAAATGGCACGCCATCTGGACGAAAAAGCTGCAACGCCTCCTGGGATAAATCAAACCGAATTCCCAACTGGGGACTTACCCAATCTGCCATTGTCTCAATCACGTCTAACCCATTGTCTCCCCGCAACCAACCGCTCAAATCATTTTTATCCGGGTCATACACATAGTATTCTTCCACCCCATAGCGGTTATAAAAAACCTGCTTACGATTCATTTCTGTCAATGTATTGCCAGGAGAAAGAATCTCAAACACCACCTGCGGCGTAACGCCTCCCTCTTTCCATTGCATATAAGAACCGCGATCGCCTTTCTTAACTCCAAACACTACCATCACATCTGGCGCTTGACGCAGTTTATTATTTCCCTCCACCGGATACCACAGCAGATCCCCCGCCACAAATACATTCTCATCCTTGGCAAATAGCCATTCTAAGTTGTGATGGATGACCATAATCCAGCGAAATTGCTTTGTATTATCTGCCATTGGTTGCTCATCGCTGTCGGGATAAATAATATTAACTGCCTTCTGTGCCTCTAGGATCGAAACCACGATCGTATCCTCCCATCAAGACTATCTATCATAATTAATTATGAACTATCCCATTGACTAACCTAAACCAGAGACCGTGACTCAAGTCAAATTACTGGTTTTTCGTCCAAAATCGGCTTGACGCGCTTCCAAATAATCGAAACTTGCATTACACTACCATTATACTTATTCTAATGAGCCATTAATTCTGCCATTGAATCCGTAAACTTGACGGCTACCGACAAAGGGGACTAACTGCACTTCTTTTTCATCTCCCGGTTCAAAGCGTACCGCTGTACCTGCGGGGATATCCAAGCGCATTCCTCGTGCTTGTTCTCTGTCAAAATCTAGTGCTTCGTTCACTTCGTAAAAGTGAAAGTGAGAGCCAATTTGAATGGGCCGATCGCCTGTATTTGCTACCCGCAACCCCACCGTAGAACGCCCCGCATTCAGTTCTATTTCCCCTTCTTGTACGATCGTTTCTCCTGGAATCATTTTTGCTCTCCTATTAATAGTTTATATTCCATAAGGATAGTCCATTCGCTGACGAATTTTCTCTTTTACCTCTCGACCTGCAAATTTCTCACACAGATATAATCCTAAATCTATAGATGAGGTAACGCCTCTAGCAGTAATCACCCCGCCTTCATCCACAATTCTTTCGTTTACCACAGAAGCACAATATTTCTGAAGTTCGTTGAAAGCATTGGGATGGGTGGTGGCTTTTTTTCCGGCTAAGAATCCTGCTGCACCCAAAAGCAAAGAACCCGTACAGACAGAAACTTTAAACTGGCAATAATTAGCCGTTTTCAGCCATTCTACTAACTCCATTTCCTCAATTAATTTCAGGACTCCAGCAGTAACTCCACCTGGCACAATTACCATGTCATAATCTTGCAGCGATTCGCCTACTTTTGTTGGGATAAAACGAAGTCCAGCGCCATCGCTTACTTCTGGGGAAATAGCTACAATTTCCCATTCCAAATCTGGCATAAATCCCATTGTTTTCAGCCGAGTTAGCGGATCGTACACTCCGATCAAATCTAACGCAGTCATTCCCCTGTAAACGATAAACGCAATTTTCATAACTAATCCTTAATCAGCAACTACTTTCATCCAAAAAGAGCCTGGTACTCTGTTGCAATCGTAAACATTAATATTTTCTAATAAAACTGAATTTTGATAAGGGGCGATCGTCGCCTACATTTCCAATCGTTCGCTAACATTTAAGCATTCCTTTTTTATCGAATTGGATTGTGAACTGTAACGAGTTTTGTCCCATCAGGGAAAGTTGCCTCTACTTGCACTTCATGCACCATTTCTGGCACCCCTTCCATCACTTCTTCCCGCGTCAGCAGAGTTGTGCCATAGCTCATTAAATCTGCTACTGTGCGGCCATCTCTGGCACCTTCCAAAATCGCTGCCGAAATATACGCCACTGCTTCTGGGTAATTCAAAGTTAACCCTCTTTGCTTGCGTCGTTCTGCTAATAGGGCAGCAGTAAAAATCAGCAGTTTGTCTTTTTCCTGTGGCGTGAGTTGCATGGTTAAACTGTTTTTTAGTTTCAGATACAATACCATTTAAACTGTATCAGATTAGCTGAGCGTGTCAAAAAGGCCAAACTCGTGGCACACAACTGGGACGTCCCAAAAAGGATAGGCGCAACAGATGCCAAACATCTTTAAACCAGTTTCTCACCTCCGTAGTCGAAGAGCCACGATAGCGACACAGTAAGCCTGATGCCAGCCTGGTGACTCCGGCTTCGCCTCTTGTAGGATCGGCGTTTCGATCGGCCCAAAGCATTCTCGCTTTTTGCACTATTTCTGGTGGGACCGATCGGCCCACCCAAGCGAGACTGGCTGCGATCGCTTCTCCACCCAATCCGTGCGGACTATCGATAATTTCTGACCCTGCTGGTAACCATTGTCTGTCAATCCACAACGGTCTTTTTTCCTGCCAAACTTCCGTATGACTGCGCCAATCTCCCTCCAAAAATTTCTCGCCTCTAGCAGTACGTCCAAATCGCGTAATTTCCCAACCCAACCAAGTTGCGCCCGGTGCTAATTCTACTCGCAAATCTTGCCTATAAACCGCCCCGTTAAAAACAATTGTTTCCTGCGGTAACCACTCCAAACAAGCACCAGCATCGATTTGCATCTTAATAGTTTGTCTGGCTTCTAACCCGTTACTGCGATAAATTTTACTAGCGGCAGCTGTAGTAATTAAAGCTTTGGCATTCGGTTGGAGGTGAAAATCGAGAGATAGCCTGTCTCCGCCTACAACTCCCCCAGCAGTATGCAGAATTACGCTATGACAAACATCTGCACCCTCTGGATAAAAAGGGCGTTGGATTTTCAGAGGTGCTTGGGATCTAGCGTGAATTAGCTGGGTATTCCCAGTGCTAGAAGCATACACTAAATTGAGGTTGCCATGCCATCCGGTTGAAACTTCAATCATTCGTATTTTATTCCAAAATTTCCACTTTGCTGCAATTCTTCTATGTAAATGTGAATCTCATTATTTTAACAATTATTTTCAAAATTAACTAAATCGTTCGGAAAGTAAAAAGCCTCAAACGCACAAGCATCATCACCATCATCACGATCGACCTTGGATGATCGGTCATTGATAGGCGGATCTTACTCTCATTATCTTTTCGCCAAAATTACATAATCATCCAGTGTGTAGTTAGCGTCATACTTTAATTTGACGTACTGACGTAAAAGTGGACTCATATATCTTTGACCAGCTAAATTTTCGCGTGCAAACTTTCCGAAATCAGCAGGTGAAACAGGTTCTCTTCTATCCCTTGATGTGAGGTATTTGTACCAAACTAAATTCAATCCCAGATCTTCAACAAATCTTTTAACAACACTTTCTTCCTGACTCCGACTTTCACTTTGCCTAACTCCATATGGCATAAATAACTTCTTCTCCTGCACTATCAACAGTACATGACCGTTCTCTTTCAGGCAATTGGTAAATATTTCGTTATAAACAGCTTGAGATTTATTCCGCCTTTCTGGATCGGAAAAGAAACAGTGAGAAATTACCACAAAATCAAAGAAATCAGGTGGTATTCTTCTCGAATCCTTATCATAATCGAAAATGCTGGAAGTATCGAAACGAAAATAAGCGTTTGTGGCTGTTTCTTGAGGCTCTATGTATTTTCGCCAAAACTGAAGTCCTCGGTACTGGAAGGCTTTTTGTTGTTCCAGAGAGTAGTATGAAACGTGCATTGGAGGTATGGCAAACAAGCTACTACTGCTCTGTAGCAATAAAGCAAGTCCGTAAGCAACTGTACCTGGGCCAGCAGCAATATCAAGAATGTTGATATTAGTTGGTAGTAACCCAGACTTGTAGATGAGAAACCAAGCTAGATAAGCACAATAAACGTTATCTAAAAAGTATCTCATCAAGTAGACGTGGGGACTTAGCTCAAACCTGTATTGCGGGTCTTGCCCACTTTTTAGCATGGTAATATCTTCAATTGCATCATCTAGTAAAGATTTGAAATTACTTTTACGACTAAGTGAACTAAACTCTTCTTTGATAAAGTCAGCTAGGTTCTCCTCAAAGTCATCAAAAACACATCGGTCAATTCCCGTGCATTGGAGCATATTTTCATCATGCTCAACCAATTTAAAGTTTTGTGATATAAATTCGATAAACTCTGGTTCAGGTGCTAATAGATTAGCAGGTTTGCCAACTTGTTGATTTGGCTCTAATTCTTCAAGCTGCTGGCGGAATTGACTGAGTTGTCGATATTGTGCGGAGATTTGTTGGCGATAGTCCCGCGTGGTTTGTTCAAACTGTAGTTTTTCTTTATATAACTTTTCGGGCCATGATAGTCTTGCACCAGCACTTTGTATTTGCCGTAACAGTTGATCTGCAAGGATCGTGTTACCTTTTTTGAGGGCGGCGCGAAACTGATAAGAACGCCACCAATTTTCTATAGGATTATTCGTAGCCAAATCCTTGCTTACCTTCCTTAATTTCAACGCTAGGCAGCAGAGACACTAAGTTCTGCTTAAACTTGAGGTAGTTTACTCGCTCTTTATCATACCACCAAGCGTATTTTTGCTTAATATCCAAAGCTTCTTCGCGTGTCCCTGCGACATGGGAACGATTTTGGCTAGCGTGAAATTCCTGAATTACTACTCGATCGACAATTTCTAGTTTTTGGATAAAAGCCACCTCGTCATCTGGAAAGGTGGGAAGTAGCGGTGTCACTGTAACAGAAAATCTCACATCGTGGTTTTGATCGCAAGGAATATTGTGGACCAATTTTCCAATAGCGTTGAGTCTGGCTGGAATGCTAGGCGATCGCGGCTCAAAATCTTTTCTAACTGACTCGCTACCTGTAGGAATGCTCATATTAATCCGCAAACGCCGAAACTGTTGTAAAATATCAATATCCCTTGTAATCATAGGACTGCGGGTTTGAATCACAAGGGTAGGTTGATACTTCACCATCACCTCTAATAAGCTTCGAGTTAGCTTTTGTTTGGATTCGATGGGCTGATAGGGATCGGTGACGCTACTCATGTAAATACTGGGATATTTATCTAGGTTTTTCTTGTGCCATTTTTGCAACTCTTTTTCTAATATTTCAACTGCATTTTCTTTGATAATTACCCAGTTTCCCCATTCTTCTCGCATTTTAGGGTTAGCGCTAAATGCGGCAGCATAACAGTAGCTGCATCCGTATTGACAGCCTCGATAAGGGTTTAGGGTAAAATCATAATAATCGATAAAGCCCGTTGCTTTGTTGAGTATTGATTTAGCATTATTTGCATAGACGTTAGCATTGCCGAATTTTTCCTTGACTGACATTCTGGATTTGCTTTCCCAATATTGTTTGAAACAAGGAGCATTAGTACTCATAGTTATTTTAAATTCTAACATTATTTTATTATTCTAGAGTGTGAGCATTTACCACCCTACATGGTAGCTTTAATAGGCAGCGCGATCGCAAACTCCGCTCCCTGCCCCGGTTCCGAAATTACATCAATACTACCTCCGTGTTTTTGAATAATTTGATAGGAAATGGAAAGTCCCAAGCCAGTCCCTTTACCTACTGGCTTTGTTGTGAAAAATGGATCAAATATTTGGTATTTTATATCTGATAATATACCAAGGGCGTTATCCTTAATTCTAATACAAACTTGATTCGATCCTACAACTTCAGTCTTAATAAAAATCTGTTTAAATTCTCGATCTTTCAGGTTTTGCAGTTCATCAATTGCATTGCTGATGATATTCATAAACACCTGATTTATCTGTCTGGGATAGCACTCTATCATCGGCAGATCGCTGTATTGCTTAATCACCTGAATATCTGGATATTCTTTGTTTGCTCTCAAGCGACTTTGCAAAATTAATAAGGTGCTATCCAATCCTTCATGGATGTTAACAAGCTTCATATCTGATTCGTCGAGTCGCGAAAAGTTTCGTAAAGATAGGACAATCTGACTGATGCGATCGGCCCCTATCCCCATTGAAGATAAAATTTTCAGCAGATCGGTTTTCAAGAAATCAATTTCTATTTCTTCAATATGCTGTTCAATTTCAGGATCTGAATAGCGTTGCTGGTAAAGATGTATTAGAGCAAGCAAATCTTGCGTGTAGCGACTGACATGACTGAGGTTAGCGTAGATAAAGTTAATCGGATTGTTGATCTCGTGAGCAATACCAGCAACCAGTTGACCCAAACTAGACATTTTTTCAGTTTGCACCAATTGAGCTTGAGCCTTTTTGAGGTCTAATAATGCTTGAGAAAGTTGTTCGGCTTTGCTAGAAAGTTCTGAATTTAGCTGTTGCAATTGGTCGTGAGCTTCCTGCAATTGCTGATTTTTTTGCCAAAGTTCTTCTGTGCGATCTTTGACTCGTTCTTCTAGCATTATCCGAGCTAATTCTAACTCTTGAGTACGTTCGGCTACCCTCTGTTCTAAATTGCCAATGAGCGCTTTTAAAGCTTGTGCCATCTCTTGGTAAGCATTAGCTAATTGCCCCACTTCACCACCAGAATTAATACCGGGAATGGGAGCATCTAAATCTCCAGCAGCTAGAGTATTGCTACGCTTTGCTAATTGGTTAATCGGCTCGGCAATTTGTTTTGCTAGTAGGCGAGCGATCGCGACCGAGAGTATGGTTGCAAGCCCCAAACCAATCCAAATCACGCGATTGAGGAATAAGGATGCTTGCTGAAAATATTTGGACGCAATCTGAATTTTAGCGATCGCGACAGGCTTTCGTCTAGAAATAATAGGAGCATAGATCGTATTATGTCCAGATTCCGGTTCGATGCGGTATACTGATTGATTTTGTTTAATTGCAGGTAACACGATAGCCGTTAAATTACTTTTCTCCCAAATGTCACTGCTAGTTTTGTCAGTGCTAGAAAGCATTAACTGCCCGGTGAGGGAAATAATTTCGAGCTTGGTAGTGGGTTGGGAGAAATTTAAAAACTTCCTTAACCAGGCGTCATTCAGTGTTTGCCCGATTATTAAAGTTCCAGGTGAGTTGCCCTTACCGTCGGTTTGGAAGATGGGCGCACTCACTAAGATTAATAACTGGCTAGAGCTAAATGTAACCAACTCCTGTTGTGGTTTTTTTTGGTTGCTTAAAGTGGCAACCCTCTCTTTTACCGCAGTCGATCGCAAAGCCGTTCCCCGTTCTCCCAGTATTTCCCCAAAGCGACTTAACACCTGCACGTTATCAACATCCGTGGAAAAAATTAATTGATCGGTAATCTCGCTCTTAATCCAGGGCCGATCGGGCTGCCGAACGCGGTTATATAGATCTGTCCAAATTGCATAGCCGTTGGCTAAATCTTGCAATCCCTTCCCAGTGGCAGCTGTGTATCCCCGGAAGGCTAGGACTTGATCGTCGAGTCGAGTTTTTTCCAAATCAGTCAGGGGTTGATACACAAATCGCCAAGCGGCGCTGAACACCAACATAACCGGCAGCAAAGATGCCCCAAAGGTAAAAATTAGAATTTTGGGTTGGATCTTTTGTAAAATCCCTGAGATTTTTGATTCAACCTTCTTACATTCCACTATAAATTTGGCGAGCGCTAGGAATACATTTTAGAGTAATCTGCTTTGATTGGCAAAGAGATCGCAAACTCAGTTCCTTGTCCTGGCTCCGATTTGATTTCAATTCTGCCCTTATGCTTTTCCACAATCTGATAGCAGATGTAAAGTCCCAGTCCGGTGCCTTGGCCTACTGGCTTAGTCGTGAAAAATGGATCGAATAGCTTGTTTTTTATCTCTCGTGAAATACCGGAACCATTATCCCAAATCTTTACTAAAATTAGGTTAGCGTTAACCTTTTCTGTCCTAATCGCAATCTGCTTGTTGGTTGGCCTTTCCGTAGATAGCAGTGCATCAACGGCGTTAGAAAGAATATTCATAAACACTTGGTTTAGCTGAGCCGGGTAACACTCAACCAAAGGCAAATTACCGTAATGCTTAATTACTTCAATATCATTCTTAAGCCGATGATTAAGAATTACCAGAGTGCTGTCAATTCCGGCGTGGATATTAACAGATTTCATTTCTGCTTCATCCAGCCGGGAAAAGTTTCGCAAAGACAAAACAATCTCACGGATGCGATCGGCCCCCATTTTCATTGAAGATAAAAGTTTGGGCAAATCTTCTGTCATAAAGTCGAGGTCTATTGTATCAATCTGGTTTTGAATTGTGGAGGTAGAATTGGGGTACTGCTGCCGATATAGCTGTACTAATTTCAACAATTCTTCTGTGTAGTCGTTGGCGTGTTCGATGTTGCCGTAAATAAAGTTAATTGGGTTGTTAATTTCATGGGCGACACCTGCTACCATTTGACCAAGAGAGGACATTTTTTCGGTCTGAATCAGTTGCGCTTGTGCTTGATTTAGTTCGTCAGTGTAAGTGGCAATCTGTTTAATCAATTGATTGAGAGAAGTTGCTAGAATTCCAATTTCATCTTCACTGGTAACTGGTGCTTGGAGGTTAAAATTAGATTCCTGAGCGACTTGCTGGGCTACTTTAGTAACAGCTTGGAGAGGACGAGCGATCGCACGACTGGTATAAAATGCCAAAACAGCCGCTAGAGCCCCTGACAGACACATACTCGCCATTGTAATCCAGAATCGCAGCGCCGAAGCCCGCTTCAGAATTCCCGCTCCTTGGTTTTCTTGAGATCGTGCAGTATCGATGAGCCTGCTTAACCGATCGGCAAGGCGATCGAACTTGATCGACACCTCGCCGCTGATAGTCCTCAACAGCACCTGCTGCGCCCCCTCAATCTCTTCTGGCTTTAAATCCGAAACATTGATTTCCTTTAAAATGTATTTGACTAGCTGAGAATAAGATTGGGTTGTGTTTTCGTAATCGTTCAACAAGGCTATTAACTCGTTTCTGTTTGCTGCTAAACCGTTAGGATTGCTGTCAGCAAAGTATTTAATTCTAGTTAACAGAGTCTTAGAATTGGCAATATTCCGATCGAATTCCAAGACTTCATATCGCAACCAAACAGAATTTCCCAGTACGGGAACCAGCCGTTGTTGATGCAATCGCGCCTCTAGAGAGGTATTTCTTAATTGATTGAGGAGATTGTGTTGTTCGTTGGCATAAGTTAGATGCTCCTTTGCCTGTTTCTCGTAGTATTCTCCAGTTACTAACCCCGCAACTGTTCCGAGAATAGCAATCCCAATTGCCAAGGCATAACCATAGCTAATTTTCTGGTTGATTCGCCAGCGACTTATCAGTCGCAAGATCCCTTTAGGGGGATGTTTTAGGGTATTAATTTCGCGCTCTCGCTCTACTTTATAGTTAACCGCCCTACTTTCTTCCCTAGAAAGGAAAGTGTTAGCCTCTTTAAGCTGCACAGAACAAAACTCCTCGCCTTAGCAAAGATCGGCCAAGTTAACCTGGCTTTTAACTCACATGACAAACCCAGGACTTACCATGATTGTTGGCGCTTTTACCCTAGATGTAGTGGCAATTCATGAATTGCCCCTACAGATGTAGTAAATGCGGCGATCGAATGCGTAAGTCCTAAAACGGATAGTTGCGATCGCATTGCCATATCAGCTAGCCTAACCTTCGGACACTCGGTTTTTAAACTATTTATTAAATTGTTGTAATTTTGTATTTTATTATACATATTACTATGTAGATAAATTTTGCCGATCGAGGGCTACACAGCCAGAAACCTTTGAATCACATCGTGACTGAGTTCGCTAGTCGCGCCAGAAGCGACAATGCCGCCCTTTTGCATAGCATAGTAGCGATCGGCTTGCCGCACAAAGTGTAAGTGTTGCTCAACTAACAGCACAGAAATGCCCGTGGATTGAACGATTCCCCGCACTGCTGCTTCAATTTCCAAAATGATCGAAGGTTGAATGCCTTCAGTGGGTTCGTCGAGTACGAGTAACCGGGGGCGTCCCATCAAAGCGCGTGCGATCGCCAATTGCTGCTGCTGTCCCCCGCTCAAATCCCCACCCATCCGAGAAAGCATCGATTTCAAAACTGGAAATAGGGCATAGATTTCCTCTGGAATTTCCTGGCTGTTGGCGCGTTCCCGCCTAGCCTCCAAACCCAGCAGCAGATTTTCCTTCACCGTCAAACGCGGAATAATCTCGCGTCCTTGGGGGACATAGCCAATTCCCAGCTTTGCTCGCTTATCGGGGGATTTGTCTGCGATCGACTCACCCCCAAAAATAATATTACCCCGGCGCGGTTTGAGCAAACCCATAATCGTTTTCAGCAGAGTAGTTTTGCCCACCCCATTACGTCCGATCAGGCAAACCATCTCCCCAGCAGGCACACTCAAATCAACATCCCGCAGAATGTGACTTTCGCCATAGTAGACATTTACACCAGAAACTTGCAGCATATCAATTTTGGATTTTAGATTAAAGAATTTTGATGTTAACAATATTGAGAATTATATATCTATCTGGTTCAAAATTATGGGTTCCTAGCCAAAAAAAAGATAAACCCCAGCCTCTAGGCTGGGGTTTTATGAATACCCCCATGACTGTCACTCTAAAATGAGCGGAAGAAAAAGGAGCCCGCGATAACTGATACGACAACAGCTATCAAAACGTTGTTGAAGAATGCCCCTACTTCCGGGTTATCGCCCAGCGCTGCATCATCGCGACCGGCGGTAAAAAACAGCGCCCAAGCTTGGTTAGCAGAGATGCTTGCAAAGTTATTGAACTCGCTATTAAAGATAGTAGCGGCAGAAACATAGCTCCGCGCAATGTCAAAGTCAGTTTTCATCTAATATCTCCTGGATTTCTTTACGAAAAAGCGATTAATTATACAAATCACCTACCCGACAGCAAACGCAGTCAAAATTACAGCACTCAGCAATGCTAGAGCTGCTACACCCTGAAACAAGTAGCTGCGCTGCTGCTGTTGGGTTGGGTATTCTGCAAAATAAATCTTTGGTTCCTTAGCAAAGTTGTTCAGGATGCCTCTTTCTTCTGTGATGTAGCTCATGTCTGTTTCCTTTTTGTAACCTTATGTAAACTAATGTAAACAATTTGTAACAAAGTGTCAAGGCAGAAGCGATAAATTACCATAAAGATTCCTTGTGTAAGTAATAAGTATTGCTTATCTTTACGCCCGGAGAACGCTAACCCGCACAAGCTCAAAACCTGTGCGGGTTAGCGTTCCCTGTAAAGTGGACAGTGCCACTTATCCCTGTCAAGAGATTTTTTCCAATTCGGATAAAATTTAAAACCCTTATTCTTTTGTAGGATGCGTTAGCGTCAGCGTAACGCACCTTCTCAGAAAATTCTGGTTGAGCGTAGCCATTCTCAAGTGATGTCAATACTATATATAGTGTTTCCATTTGAGATGTAAACAATGGTAGGTTGGGTTAGACGCGGTAATTAACTTAATAATGCTCACAGATAAGTCTTTGACCGCGTCGTAACCCAACATTCACTATTAAATATGTGTTCACGACTCATTTGAAAACGCTATATATAGCCACCGATGAAAGTCGGTTAGGACAACTCCAACTCTTACCTCTAGTCCTTCCATCCCTTACTCCGTAACCATTTTCCCTCTTCCCTCAACGCTCGCCCCTAGCTATAACTAAAAAAATAAAATCGGTACTTAAAGACCAAAGCGACAATCCGAACTACATGAAATTACTTCTTCATCTTTAGTCGAACTGATGAGTGTAAGATTAACTAACCTCCCCCCTATCGTACCGCCAGTAAACGGGTTTCTCATAATATTACTTAGAAGAATCTGCAACCTGGATAGTTGCATTGGCTTGCCATTAATTGTAGTAAACGCTGAAGCTTGGCAACTTCCATTATTCAACTTTACAGATCTGACTGTGATTAATTTTTGAATACCTCTAGTTTGAAAAGCATTTAGAATGATCTCTACCCTTTGCCCAGAGACAGACTGGCTGAAGATTCCGTAACCTGGTTCTTCTAGTTGCATAAGTTCCCCAGTTGTTCCATTTTCCTTATGCCAATATACATATACTGGCTTAGTTCCCATTGGCAAACAGTTTTCGTTTAGTCGTATCCCATAATGCACTTGATTGCCATTATCATTCTTCGATATATGAAAAAGGCTTGGGATGTCATTTGCCAGTAAAGGTGACGCGACGGACAACAATATTAAATGGCTAAAGGTAACTATAGCGAATTTATTTTTGTGTTTGAACATGAGTAAATATGCTCCCCCGTGATTGGTATATCGCCCAAAGTCTGATAACTTATATACCGTGTTGGCATTTGAAGTAGCTGTAAGGTCGCTACCTGTCATCCATTTTTTTAGCTTGATATGATGCTACTATAAAAACCACCTTCCAGTTAAGCGCCTCAAGAGGTAAATTGGCCTTTGTCCACACAAGCCCAACTGGCTCTGTCGAGTTTCAACAATATATTTATTACACAAAACCAGAAAGAAGATTCTGTCTTCGTTTACAGGAAGTATCGCCCTTACAGAAATGAGGACAGATCAAAAGGTCATGGATTGGAGCAGCCCTACTTCTAATTTTTATATCCTCTAACCAGGTAGTGACGATCGCTCAATTACAAAGCCTCGCTATTGCAAGTGCCCAGAGGCTATGGGGTAACACTCACAGCCGTAGTTGCCCTCAAGCCCAACTTTGGGGTCACTGCCATGTTAGTGCGACCTACGCTACGGCATCTTCATCACTCTTGAGACTCCCAATCTTGGGGTAGTGTTAGGGTCAAAGCTTTGACCCTTCCAGTCAAAGCTTTAATAGACGCTGCCGCAGCGGGATTGCAGTTCGGCTTCAGACACTCCGAAACTTTGTTGCCGACAAAGCAGAACCTGGGCAGCACGTTGCTGGGCATAAATTCGATGCGTAAACCAGCCCAGGGGTGCGCCTGCAAGGATGCCGAGCCCAAGGCCGATCAGCAGGCTGGAAACCAGATTTTTCCTAGTGATGCGCTTCGCGCTACGCTCAGGTCTAACAGTTGTATCTTGCATATAGCTCCTAACTCAGAATGACTACTCTTAACAACAGCAAACTCTAAATTGATCTGCCATCTCTCCAATTGCGGATATCCTCTACTTCCATATTTTGAAATTGAGACAGAGAACGTTGCAGCAATTCTACATTTTGTTGAAGCTTAGATGCCGAAGTATTTTCCAAGTCTGCCACAAACTTCGCTAGCTCCTTAGCCGAGCCAAGAGATTGTTGATACCACTGCTGGACTTGGGCTGCCATATCTACAGAGAGTACCTGAAGGTTTGTTTGAATTCTCGTTTCTATCTCACGAACGGCTTGCTGTGAATCCATCATCATTAATGTAAGAGATGGAAAAAACACAAAAGCAACTAACAAATTCAGAAGTATGTTTCGCAAAGATAGGGTAGTTCTGACTCCTTGTAAACCAGTCCAGTTTTGCTGCGAGCAACCGAGGATAAACAGATTGGCAACAAGAGCATTAAAAATGCCGTTGATAGACTGTTTAAACATTAACAGCAAAAGTTGGGTCAGATCTACAGGTAGAAATGTGGAGTAAATAATTACAACCATAGGCATACCCACTAACAGCCAGAACATTCCATCCAACAGCAGTATGTTCTGGTTGTGCCGACGCAGGAACATTCCGACAAACAGAGTTTCACAAGTGAAGATGATAATGCCGAATGGATGCTCCCAAGCAAAGTAGGTGTAGCTGCTGGCAATGAAAGCTGCTGCTGTTCCCCACCAAACTCCATATATGCGTACAATAATCAACGTAGCTATACTGCCAAAGAGAAAATCAACTCCAAAGAAAATTGGAAAACGAAAGAAATTTCCCGTAAACCCTGCTGCAATTAATAGAACCAAGAGCAGCCTTGCTTTCAGATGAATGAGTGTTTGGTTAGGTTCTAATAACCATTTCTTAAAATGAAGTGCTTTCATAGGTTTTGCTATTTCGGTCTACCTACTACACATCTACACTGGCTGCTGCGGTTATTTCTTATTCGTCAACAATACTTAAACTGGAGTTCCCCCGCAGGGTGAACTCCAGTTTAAATGAGATTAAAAGTTATTCTTGACAAGATGCGTTTGCCCTGGAACATTGGATGCGCTGACCGCCTCGTCAGTTATAGCAACCTTCTTGGCAGTTAGGGCAACTCCAACTCTTACTTATTTTCCAAATCCCTTACGGAGTAACCTTTTCCCTCTTCCCTCTTCCCTAGCCCCTAGCAAGAAAGCCCCTAGCCCCTAGCTATATCACTCCTCAGTTTCCGACTGTTGGCCCAAATACACCTCAATTACACGCGGATCGTTCTGCACCTCCTCAATAGTCCCTTCGCACAGCACCGAGCCCTCGTGCAGCACCGTCACCTTCCGGGCAATTTGGCGCACGAATTCCATATCGTGTTCAATCACCACAATGGAATGACTTTGGGCTAAGGCGAGTAGCAACTCCCCAATGTTATAAGTTTCTTCATCAGTCAAACCGGCGACTGGTTCATCAACAAGCAACAAATCGGGCGACTGCGCCACTAACATCCCAATTTCTAAACGTTGCTTTTCCCCATGAGAAAGCAACCCAGCTTTGAGATCCGCTTTGGCAGTTAAGCCAATTGTTTCTAGTAAACCTGCCACAGTACGCTGTTCGCTAATAGAGAGACTCCCAAACAGAGTAGAAAACACATTTTTATTGCGATTGCAGGTAAGTTCCAGGTTTTCGCGGGGCGTCAGGTTGAGGTAAATTCGCGGAGTTTGGAACTTGCGACCAATTCCCAAACGAGCGATTTGATGTTCGGAAAGGCGTTGAGTATTTCGCCCTTTAAACATCACTCGTCCCACAGTTGGTTGGACTTTGCCGGTGATTACATCCAGGAAGGTTGTTTTGCCAGCACCGTTAGGGCCGATCACTACGCGCAATTCCCCGGCGTCCATACTGAAATTCAGGTTATTTAACGCCTTAAAGCCATCAAAACTTACCGTTACGTTTTCAGTTTCTAATATTTTTCCGCTCATTGGTTATTAGCCATTGGTCATTGGTCATTGGTCATTGGTAATTTCAGATTGAATTTAAATCTGAAATCTAAAATCTAAAATCTAAAATTGCCTAGTCCTCAGTCTCTAATTCTTCCCGTTCGATCTGTACTTCCGGGTTTTCTTCTAGGCTGGGATATGTGACTGCGTACTTGCGGATTCCGAATAGCGATCGCACCTTTTCAATTCCCTCAGTTCGCAGCCAACCCACCACACCATCGGGAAGCACCGTTACCACAATTAGGAAGAGTGCGCCTTGGAAAAATAGCCAAACTTCCGGGAATTGTTCGCTCAAAATACTCTTGCCAAAATTTACTGCGATCGCACCCAGCACCGCTCCCACCAAACTAGCCCGACCTCCTACCGCCACCCAAATTACCATTTCGATCGAAAAGGCAATATCCATCGCTTTCGGCGAGATCAGACCAGTTTGCACCGTAAACATAGCACCCGCAATTCCAGCCAAACCAGCAGAAATCGCAAACACTAACACTTTAAAGCCCGTGGGGTCGTAACCTGAAAAACGGGTTCTCGGTTCATCATCGCGGAGAGCAATTAATAAGCGTCCAAACCGTCCGCTTGTCAACCACCGACAGAGAGCATAAGCACCTGCGAGCAAAAGCACTGTGAGCGTGTAAAAACCAAACTGCGTTTGATTATTGCTCACATTAGCTCCCAACAAAGTTTTGAAATCCGTTAACCCATTGGTGCCATTGAAAAGTTTCTGCTGCCCGTTGAAAAAATTGAAAAATACAATCGTTGCTGCTTGCGTCAGTATCGAAAAATAGACACCCTTGATGCGGTTGCGAAATACTAGATATCCAAGTACTGCACCTAGCACTGATGGTATAATAAATACACCTACCGCAGTCAAAGGGAAAGAATAAAACGGTTTCCAAAACCAAGGCAATTCTGTTACCCCGTAAAGGGTCATGAATTCCGGTAATTGAATGCTAGCATCAGCAGGAATTTGCAATTTCAGGTGCATGGCTAGGACATAACCGCCCAGGGCAAAAAACACGCCATGACCCAAGCTAAGCATTCCCGTATATCCCCAGATTAAATCGATGCCCAGGGCGACAATTGCTAAAGCTAAAAATCGCCCTAACAAGCTGACGCGAAATGCTTGCCCTAAGACTGTTAGTAGGGGTGGCATTATAAAGATGAGGATGAATGCGATCGCTGCAACAACAACCGCTTCAATTAAAAGCGATCGCTGCTGTTTAGTGAGCGATCGAGGTAGTTGCATGGGAGAGTCGGATATTGGCACAGTAGTAGAGTGGGAGAATTGTTTATTTCTTGCTTTTTCCCTTTCTGACTTTCTGACGCGAGGATAGTGGTATATTTTCCGATTTTTCCACTTTTCCTCCTCAGACATTTCCTCTTTTTCCGGAGATATTTGCGGAGGAGATGCGGATATCGGATCGCTGATATGTGGTGAGACTGCTTGTTCTGTTACCTTTTCCCTATCTGAGTTTTTTTCGCCTGTAAAATTGGATATTTTCGGATTTTTTCCGTTCTCTTCCGGCGGTATTTGCTGTTCTTCTAATGGCGGTATTTGCGGAATATCTGCGGATATCTGCTCATTAATATCTAGTGAGACTGCTTGCTCCGTTACCTTTTCCCTATCTGACTTTTGGCCGCCATTCAAGCTGGGTATTTCCCGATTTACCCCATTTTCTTTCTCTGGCATTTCCTGTTCTTCCAATGGAGATATCTGCTCAGAAGATGCAGTTATTGAATCATTGGTATCGGTTGCAACTTCCTCCGTTCTCTCGTTCTGCTGTTCTGACTTTCTGACACGAGGAAAGTGGTATATTTTTCGACTTCTCCCGTTCTCCTCCTCTTTCATTTTCACTTTCTCCCTATCTTTAAAAAAGCTTATCTCTTTTTAAAACTCAAAACTTTTTAAGCATCAACCGTTCGTCCTTTTTGTGGGAAAATCCCAGCCGGACGCACTTGCAGAAACGCAATAATCAGCGCAAATACCATCACCTTTGCCATACTCGTTGTGGCAAAGAAATTGAAAAAATCAACCAGAGGCGGTATCGGAGTTAGCAGCGAAGCCAAAGTTCCAGAACCGATAATATAATTGAGCGTACCGATCGCCATTGCCGCTACAATACTGCCCACCAGCTTACCAACACCGCCCACAACCACAACCATGAACGTATCCACAATGTAGTTTTGTCCCGTGTTTGGCCCCACAGAACCCAACAAACTCACAGCACATCCAGCTACCCCAGCTAAACCAGAACCAAGCGCAAATGTGAGAGCATCAACTTTTTGGGTTGGAATACCAAGACAAGCACTCATGGTGCGATTTTGGGTTACCGATCGAATTCGCAATCCCCAGACAGAGCGTTGCAAAAATAGATAAATACCGACCAGGCAAATAATCGTTAATGCCATGATAAACAGCCGCGCATAAGGAAGTTGAAAATCCCCCAAAGGTAAACCGCCACGCAACCATTTGGGTGCAGTTACATCAACATTTTGAGCGCCAAACCAGGGTTTATTTACTGCGAGTTTAAAAGTTTGGCTTAACAATGCGCCCGTAACCGCAGAAATCGCTCCCGAAAGCAATAACATCACCGCTATTACCAAATTGCGAATTCGCTCAAAATCCGGGCGGCGAGATAGAATCCACAAAGCACCAAAAAATAGGATGCAAAACAGAGCAATTTCAATTACCAGCACCCAACTTACACTGCGGACAAACTGCTGCAAAATTAGGCTAACCCCCCACGTTGCCAGCAATGTTTCTAGGGGTCGCCCATAGAGATACCGAATCACTCCCCGCTCCAAAATTAACCCTACAACAGCCGCCACCAAAAATGCCATAGGCAGAGCAAACAAGATATAGATTTCAAACAAAGGGCCGCCGATAATTTTGAAACCATTTTGCACCACAAATGTTGTGTATGCTCCCAGCATCATTAATTCGCCGTGAGCCATATTAATCACACCCATCAAACCGAAGACAATAGCTAGTCCCAGCGCTGACATTAATAATACAGCGCCTATGCTAATGCCGTTAAATATGCCATCAAATAATCCTGCTAGCACACCTTTCCTCCCGCGATTTTATTCTCGTGACTTTCTTGTTTCTCGTGACCAGGTTCAACCTGGTCACGAGTAATGGAGGCATCTCAAATCTAGTAGGCGTACATTGCTCAGCCTACTTAAGTTTTGTATTTACCTCCTTTGGCAGGATCTGACCAGTCACAGGCATAGCCCTTGGTGTCAGCAACGTATTGATTCCAAGGAATTGGCTTAACGGCTTCCTTGCTTGCATAAACAATCTTAAACAACCCATCTTCCCCAACTTCACCAATCCGCACAAACTTGGACAAGTGATGGTTATTGTCTAAGGTCACTTTACCTTCGGGGGCATTAAATGTTTGGCCTAAAGCAGCTTTTCGCACTGCTTCTATGTCTGTTGTCTTAGCTTTCTCAACTGCCTGCTTCCACAGATAGACCATGATATACGCTGCTTCCATCGGGTCGTTGGTTACCCGTTCTGCACCGTATTTGGCTTTGAAAGCTGCCACAAACTTTTGGTTTTCAGGTGTATCGACAGTTTGGAAATAATTCCATGAAGCGTAGTGACCTTTGAGATATTCAACACCAATGGCTTTGACTTCTTCTTCAGCAATACTTACAGACATCACAGGATATTTATCTGGCCCTAATCCTGCACCTTGCATCTGTTTGAAGAAGGCAACGTTACTATCACCATTGAGTGTGTTAAAAATGACTCCGCCTTTTGGCAAAGCTTGTTTTATTTTGGTGATGATCGCAGTGACTTCTGTATTGCCCAGAGGTAAGTAATCTTCACCAAGTGTTTTACCACCTTTAGCTGCCAGTTGTGCTTTGATAATGGTGTTGGCGGTGCGCGGAAATACGTAGTCAGAGCCAACTAAGAAGAATTCTTTGCCCTTATTTTGCAGCAACCAATCAACGGCTGGCTCGATTTGCTGGTTCGGTGCAGCGCCGGTGTAGAAAATGTCTTGAGAACACTCCTGGCCTTCGTATTGCACAGGATACCAGAGCATATGTTTCTTTTCTTCAAAAACCGGCAACACAGCTTTGCGGCTAGCAGAAGTCCAACAGCCAAAGACGGTAACAACTTTATCCTGATCGATTAGTTTTTTGGCTTTTTCTGCAAAAGTAGGCCAGTCCGAGCCACCATCTTCGACAACTGCTTGAATCTGCTTACCCAAGACGCCACCGGCTTTGTTGATCTCTTCAATTGCCAGTTGTTCGGCATCTACGACACTTTTTTCGCTGATCGCCATCGTGCCGCTGAGAGAGTGTAAAATTCCGACTTTGATGGCGTCTGTTCCAGCAGTGCTAGTAGCTGCGACGGGAGATGTGGTTGCTGTTGGACTAGCTGGAGTGGATGTAGTCGTTGGGGTGCCGCCGCCACAAGCTTTCAGAAGAAGACTGGTTCCAAATGTGGCTGAACCATACAAAAGAAATTTACGCCGATTAAATCGCTTTGTCATGCCGTTCACTACTCCTTGCACAATCAGCTAAATGATAGATACACTTAGCCGACATGATATACTATTACTCTTTACGTTTTAACTATAAGTGTTGGCTGATACAAAAAATTAAGTTGTTGGCAAAGTTTGTTTTTATAAGGGAAATGATAAAAACCCTGTGTATGAGAGGCCGGGGAGTGTCAATTAAGATTTTTGTTGGGCTAGTGTGGCTGGAAGAGGCGATCGCGTACCGACACCATAATTTTGCTGTTTAATCAATAGCTCCAACTTGGCAACGCGATCGCCTGGTGCGGGATGAGTTGACAAAAACGCTAAGTTAGTATTTCCTTTTTCCATCAACCGGGCGAAAAAATCTGTCGCTCCTGCTACATGACCGTAAGTTTGCTGCAACAAGGTCAAACCGAACTCATCTGCCTGAGTTTCTTGAGATTGGGAATAATGCGATCGACTCACAGCTTCCACACTAGCAGCAGCAGTCGATCGTAACCAATCGGCATCACCGATAAAATAAGCGATCGCTATTTTCAGCAGCAAAAATCGCCCCAAACTGCGTAAATGATCCCGATGAGCAAAATGACCTAACTCATGCCCCAACACCATCATCAACTCATTTTCAGATTTCGCCCCTGCCACTAAACCAGAGTAAATGACAATAGCATCCCCCGGTAGCGCCAAAGCATTCACCGTAGAATCTGGAACGTACAACACTCGATAATTACGTTCCTTTCGCTGCTGTGCTGGCAATTTAGTTTCCAATCTTTCCAGCAATTGATTCAGCGTATCTTGTGCAGGCGAAGGTTTAGCTAACCGCTCAAAACTAGGAACAAACACAGCACCTAACTGTCGTTCCGCACTGGGAGGAATCCATCCAATTAAGCTATCCGCTAATAATCCCAACAACCAAATCATGACGATAATAAACCCAACAAACACTCCCAAAAGAGTTAGTAACTGGCGGTTATTGGGCGGTGGATTGCGACTGCTGTAAGGGGGTTCGCTTGGAAAAGAAGAAGACATTTAATTACTCTTAGTTGGGCGGAAAGGATTTAAGAAATTGATCAGACCGTAAATCTCGCGAGACTGAATCCATAAACGTCCGCGACCCTTGAAGCGACAGACCAATCCCTCACCGCCTAAAATACCAGTTTTTAGCCCTCTAAAGGACAATCCACCCAGCATTTCAGCCTGGTAATTTAAAGTATCTTCAAACGCCACAATGTAACCAGTATCTACTACATAATCACCGTCTATAGGAATTTCTACAATTGCTCCATAGGAACTAAACCAGATATCGCCTTGCCCAGTTGCCCGCAGCAGAAACAAAGATTCACCGCTAAAAAATCCTTTAACTCCTTGAAACTTCGTATCAATTTCAACGGTTTGGCTGGCAGCAACAAAACCAGAAGATTGAATCATCAAAGCATTACCATTGAGATAGTAATGCTGCACATCTCCTGGAACTCCAGGCGAAAGGTATAACTGCCCAGCTTTTCCTTCCGCAGTAAACTCGCTCACAAAAAACGATTCACCGCTCACCATTCGACCAATACCTTTCATTAAACCCCCTTGTACTTTCGATTTCATTTTAATCCAGGGGTCCATTGCCGCCATTGCGCCAGATTCTACCAATACTGTTTGATTTGCCTTCAAGTCTAGACGTAGAGAAGCATAAGCAGGCGAATGCTCTACTTTGTAATCAATTTCATTAGTCATTAGTCATTAGTCCTTGGTCATTAGTAATTGGTCATTTATCATTAGTAATTTCAGATTTGAAATCTCAAATCTAAAATCTAAAATCGGAAATTCTCCCCCTTATCTTGGCGGTAGCTGAGAGCCAACCAAACTACCGAAAGCCCCTGGATTATGGGTTTGGCAAAAAACTTTGCCCTGACCTTGAAAATGACAAACTAATCCTTCTCCACCTAAAAACGCACCCACCCAACTAGAACCTGACTTGGTAATTTTAAAGTTCAGACTCTTTTCAAAAGCAACAATATGTCCGGTATCAACAATATATTCACCATCCACGTCTACTTCATAAATACCACCGAAGGAAGTGAGCAATACAGAGCCAACACCGCTGATATTTAACCAAAAAAGTGATTCGCCTGAAAATAAAGATTTAAAGCCTTGAAATCCCAATTCAATATCAACATCTGATTCGCTAGCCAGATAAGATGTTGACTGCACGACTAACCCATTACCAGTCATTTGATATTGCAAAATATCTCCCATTAGTTTGGGGGCGAGAAATACTTCACCCCCAGCGATAGGAGAACGAAAAACGCTTAAAAATAGGGATTCGCCAGCAACTAAACGTTTAAGTCCGCCCAGAATTCCTCCTCCTTTGCCTTGTCGCAAAGTGGTGCTGGCATTAATGAAGCCGCTCATGGCAATCATGCAGCCAGCTTCTGCAACTAATTCTTCTCCGACTCTCAAAGTAATGCGAGCGATCGCGCTATCTGGTTGATGCAAAAGTTCTACATTCATTTATTGACAACCTCAACTTTTAAAACACTTTCGGACGTAAATACTTAACCAAACCACCAATGCTGCGAGACTGTAAATAAATCTCTCCTTCCCCAGAAAGTCGATTAATCAATCCTTCGCCCGATGTTACAGAACCAATCAAGCCACCAGCTAGCCCAATATTCATCTTAATTCCTGGATCGTAGGCAACCAAGTGAGAAGTATCGACAATAAATTCACCATTAATGAGTTTTTTTGTAATACCACCATAAGCACCAAAAAACACCTGACCGTTACCATTTAATTTCAGCTTAAACAATCCTTCTCCTGATAGCCAACTCTTGAAACCTGCCCACTGAACGCTCATTTTTACACCTGGACTGTGGGCAATGTATGCACCAGGTTGAAAACAAATTTCCCGCTCGCCCCGCAGTTCGATACAACCAATGTCGCCAATAGCTGATTGCGTCAATACTAAATTTAAAGTTCGCTTAGTTTGATTGGTAAATACATTGACAAATAAGGATTCTCCACCAAAAAACTTCTTAAGCAATCCTGAGAAAAAGCCACCTGAAAATTCAGTTTTCATGGACAGCTGAGCATCCATACTCGTCATTGCTCCTGCTTCAGCTGTCATACTCTCACCGGGACTTAGAGTAACAAAGATAGCAGCAAAGGCTGGTTTGTAGCGAATTTCATATTTCACTGGTAAATCTTCTCCTTTTGGCAGATACCAATATCTGTCAGTTTGGCAGATATTTTTCCAGTGTCCAGATTTCTTTAAAAAAGTATATAAATATCAAGCCAGTTCCTCCGTCACGACTCGGCGCAGAATCTCTGTCACTTCTGCTGCCATTCTGGCATCGAGTTGAACTGCATCGCGACTAGCCCCCCGCAAAGCCATGCTCACAGTTCTCAATTTAGCAGGATTTCCTTCCGCTTGGGGAAGTTCATCGACAAATTGTACCAGCGCTACATACACAAATTCATACCTATTTCTGCTACTGCTGTAACCATTACCCAACTTAGAAATAATTACTGGCGAGCCGATCGAACCTGACAATCCTAATGTTTTGATGGCTACATCAGCGTAGCGACAAGCATCTGTACCCATCGCTCTAACAATGCTTTCAAGACTTACCCATTGTGCGTTGGGAAACCTTGCTGCCTGAGTTATGTGATGATGCCATCCTAGCATAGAAATAAATCGAGTTAAATCGTAGGTCGTTAAGAGATTTTCTCCTGTTGTTCCCTCTGATGCGGGAATTAGCAAAACTTTTCTTTTTTTTAGATCGTAGACTTCTGGGCTATAAATAAAAGCAGGTTCGCCGTAGCTGCCACGGAAATCCGAATTAGGATTGCCGGTAATCTTTTTTACCCAATTTTCCAATCCGGGACGAGTCTCGAATCGTTTGAACATAGCAGCCAATGAGTTGGAACTGGCTATGCGATCGCCATAACTTACCACATCCCATACTAACTCATAAAATGGCAGATCTCTTTTGCGTCGATCTCGATCTCTAATAACACAATTGTCGATATCTGTATCAGGTGAATTTGCATTTACTTTACATAGAACATTGAGTATAGGTATGATTTTAGTACTACTCCAAAATTGACCTTTTGTAAGTGCATTTTTTCCTAACCAGTGTGCTTTAATCTTATTTTCTACAAAACTGCCAACGCAAACACACGCCTCTTGAATATCTCCATGCAGAAAGTCTAATCCTTGCTGGTCAATTTGTGGCATTTTTCCCACTTCTGGATAGGGACTGAACGTTACTGTTTTGTCAGATCCTTTCAGCACAACTGTTTCCCCGTAGGAAACCACGTTATTATCAGGCTTTGCTTTGAGACGCTCTGGATAATCTTTAATATCTTGTTTGTATGGCGAATTTTGAACACCTCTATATAAAAACGCTAACTTATCAGCGCTGGCATTCATGTTAATCTCTATTTTCATCAAATCCTTAAAAATTTGCACCCTGTCTTTTGCTTGTTCTAGCTTATTCACTGTAATAGGAATCGGCTGATTATCTTTGTTATTTGTTGGCTCGGAAAAGGGACTGATTTGTTTGCCATCTATGGCTTGCATTATAACTTTAGTAACTTTATTTTTCGCATCAGCCATCGCCTTGGCAATCAACCTTCCAGCAACAACTTTTGCATTGTAAGGCTCTGGTGCGTACCACTGTCCGCCAAATGCGTCCGCCCATTTATCCCAATTGGCAATGAGTTTTTCCACTTCTTTATCAGCGACTTGCGTGCTTTTGAAGATTGAGTAAAAAGCTGCCACCGCCTCATCATTATTCACCGGGTTGACAGCCGGGGTAACTGGTGCTATTACCTGTTTTCCATCAAGGGCAAGTGCGATCGCATCAGCAACCTTGAATTTGGCTTGTTCTACCTCTTCTAGAAGCTTCTTACCAGTCAAAATTTTGGCGTTAGTTTCAGTAGGATCAAACCACTGGGCATCAAAGGCAACACTCCACTTACTCCAATACACCTTCAGTTTTAACGCCGCATCATCAGCCGTCTGTGGATTATTGTGGAAAAGCGCGTTGAATTCAGCCTGCCCCTCACTATTGCTAATCGTGCGCGGTTCAAGGATAGATGAAGTTGACATAAGTACCGCCTTTAGATCGATAATTGGATAAATCTAATTCTTCATTATTATCAACGATTGTGTCCGCCAATCAGGTAAAATACGAGAATGGTTTTGTAGAAATATGTTTACCCAGCGGCAATTCAATCTAAAATCCAAAATCTAAAATCTAAAATCCAAAATCGAATGACTCATTCACCTCGCAAACAATTCGCACAGCACTGGCTCAAGAGTGACAAAGCCCTAAACCAGATTGTCAAAGCGGCAGAAATTACCAGTAGCGATCGCATTTGGGAAATTGGCCCCGGCACCGGCATCCTGACACGCCGCTTATTGCCCCAAGCTGAAAGTGTCGTCGCCGTCGAAATCGATCGCGACTTGTGCCAGTTACTAGCTAAAAAGTTGGGAAAAACCGAAACCTTTTTACTGTTGCAAGGCGATGTCCTCAGCATCGATTTAGCTGCTAATCTGGCTAATTTCCCCGCATTCCAAAATCCTAATAAAGTTGTAGCCAATATCCCGTACAATATTACGGGGCCGATTCTGGAAAAACTCTTAGGTACGATCGCCAACCCAAATCCCCAACCCTTCGATCTAATCGTGCTGCTGGTGCAAAAAGAAGTGGCAGAACGGCTATATGCCAAACCTTGCTCGAAAGCATTTGGCGCATTGTCAGTCAGAGTGCAGTATCTAGCAGATTGCGAGTTAGTCTGTCACGTACCAGCAAGAGATTTCGAGCCGCCGCCAAAGGTAGATTCTGCCGTAGTGCGGTTGCGTCCCCACACCCGACAAGCTGCCAGTGACCCCAAATTCCTGGATAATTTGGTTAAACTCAGCTTTGCCGAAAAGCGCAAAATGTTGCGAAATAATTTGAAAAGTCTAGTAGAACGCGATCGCCTGACCAACTTACTGGAACAATTAGAAATAAACCCCCAAGTCCGCGCCGAAGACCTCAGCGTCGCCCAGTGGATGGAATTGAGTAACAGATTAACCCCTAGCCCCTAGCCCCTAGTCCCTAGCCCCTAGCCCCTAGCCCCTAGAAATGCGCTCCTACACCCTAATTGCCCCAGCCAAAATAAATCTATATCTGGAAATCCTGGGCGATCGCCAGGATGGCTATCACGAGCTGGCAATGGTACTGCAAAGTATAGATCTAGCCGATCGCATCGATCTGCGCTCTAACGGCACCGATGTCATCCGCATCCACTGCAATCATCCCGGCGTACCGCAAGACAAAACTAACCTCGCTTACCGAGCCGCCACACTGATGATAGACCAATTTCCCGACGCCTTTGCACAATATGGCGGCGTGGAAATTGACATTGACAAGCGCATTCCCATCGCAGCTGGATTAGCTGGCGGGTCTACAAATGCAGCAGCAGTTTTGGTAGGCTTGGATTTGATGTGGCATCTGGGTTTAACTCAGTCGGAATTGCAGGAAATGGCAGCCCAACTGGGTTCGGACGTGCCTTTTTGCGTCGCTGGCGGAACTGCAATCGCCACCGGACGCGGCGAAAAGCTCTCCCCCTTGCCCGATTTAGATCATCTATACCTGATCTTGGCTAAATACCGCAGTTTAGAAGTTTCCACAGCTTGGGCCTACTCCACCTACCGACAGCAATTTGGCAGTTCCTACGCCTGCGACACCGAAAGTGCAGAAACCCGTTCTGGTAAGGTAAATTCTGGTTGCCTTGTGAATGCGATCGCTCATAAAGATAACGCTAAAATCGGTGAATGCCTCTACAACGACTTAGAGAAAGTCGTCTTAAGAGCCTATCCTCAAGTCTTGCAACTGCGAGAAGCATTCCAACGCACGGGGGTTTTAGGCACAATGATGTCAGGTTCTGGCCCTACAGTCTTTGCCCTCACCGAGTCTCTTCCCCAAGCTCAACAAATACAAACAGAAGTAGAGAATGCGATCGGCAACCCCGATCTAGACTTCTGGATAGCCCAATTTAGCCCAAACGGCATTCGCGTTGCCAATTGACTCAAATTATCAAAAACTGAAACTCTCTTAAAGCTTATGCTTGACCAATCTCCCCCCACTCCCAAATCCCAGATCGAAAACCCCAAATCGACCGACTCCACAAAAGCGACTCCCCTGCGTTGTATAACAGGTTCCCTGATTGCAGGTGCAATGGCGACCGGACTTTATTCCCTCACCGCTTCCATTGCCCAAAGCTTCGCCTCCAAACCAATTCAATCCCACAACATCACTGTTATTAATATCACCGTCGCCGTTCGTACCCTCGTCGTCGGCGTCAGCACCTTGGCAACCGTCATCTTTGGCATAATAGCGATCGGTCTTGTCGCTTTAGGCGTTCAACTTTTCATTCAACAGTTCAAAAACCAGCCTACCCCACCGCAAAGTTAATACCAATTTGCTAGTCGAGTGGGGGTGGTTGGGTTTTAGGGGGCGATCGCAACAAAACTCAAAATGCTGCGATCGCTATCCTTGTATACCGAAATCTCATTCAACTCACCGCTCCAGAATACACGCTATATTTGGCAATTGATGATGTCGTATACAAAGAGTTCTTTCAACGTAAGTCTGTACAAGTAGTTACTCATCAGAATCAGCTTCTTTTAATAGTAGTTGAAATGGAAAAAGAGGAAATTAGGCAATGGATAAACTAGAATACTATCGCAGTACGGTTAAAAAAATATTAACTGGATATTATGAAATGACGGTCAAGGGAGAGCTTACGCTAGATGAATTAGAGTCAGATAATCGTCTTGCATTTGACGAAGAACGAGATCAATATCTATGGTTTCACTCTGGTTGGGAAGGCAAACAACGGATACGTTACATTACTATGTATCTTCGCATTAAAGATGGCAAAATTTGGGTTGAAGAAGATTGGACTGATTTGTGTGTAGTTGACGATTTATTGGCAGCAGAAATTCCTAAGAGTGATATTGTTTTAGGGTTTCATCATCCCAGTAAGCGACCTTTCACAGAATTTGCTACAGCTTGATTAGAAACAAAAATTTACCGTAGTAGCGATCGCCTAACAGCTTATTACCAATTTCAAGGTACTACCATTATCCAGTTGGACGGGAAAAATTTTGGTATATTTTCCTCCGAAAGTCCTAAGTTACCCGGCTCTTCCGTACTTAGTGTGCCAAATTATTATAAGTACGGAAGAGCCCCATCGCTAAGGAATTTTCAAAAAATCAACCGCTCCAGTAGAGGCGGTGTACCAACACTCGCCTCTACTGTAAAAATTGTGATTGCTATAGACGTAGTAACGTTCTTATTCGTCGGCGACGGCAGCGGTACTACAGCCGTCTTTGCCCGCTCGCCTGAACGCCCACACCCTAAGTAACTGGAGTTTAGACGATCGCACCTGCGGTGCGATCGTCTAAACGTAGATAAGTTAGGTGTAGATAGTTCACGATGGCAATCCCGGACGTGGCAGGCTGAAACCGTTACCAGTAGGGGCATACAAACCGGACTGGGAAAAACTGACATAAGCCATACCTGACCTTGGCGACTCATTCTGCTTAACCACAATCGGTTCTTCTCGATAAAGTCCGATCGCACCATCCAACCTTGCATTTGCTAAATTGGCACCACTCAAGTTGGCGTTCAACAAGTTAGCACCACTCAAGTTGGCGTTCAACAAGTTAGCATCTCTCAAATCCGCACCACTCAAGTTTGCATCTTTCAGGTCGGCACCCACTAAACGGGCATCACACAGAGTCGCATTAGACAGATTAGCACCGACCAAATTCCCATTTCCCAAATTAGCACCACCCAAGTTCGCACCGCAGAGATTGGCACGATTCAGATTAACCCCAATCAGGTTAGCACCATCCAAGTCAGCACCGCTCAGGTTGACTTCACTCAAGTTGGCGTTCACCAAATTGGCAAACCCCAGGTCAGCACCGCACAAATTGGCATTATTCATCTGACAGTCAAAAAGGTTCAGCCCCTTACAATCAGCCCCGCTTAAGTCAGCATTAACCAGATTCGCCGAAACCAGGTTAGCAAAACTAAGATCGACACCGCTCAAGTTAGCACCGCTCAAGTTGACACCATTCATATTGGCAAAAATCAAGTTGGCACCGCTTAAGTCAGCACCACTCAGATTCAGCCTTACTAGGGTTGCCTCACTCAGGTCACCCCCTTGGCATTGTTTGGTTTCGAGCAATCGTTTGATGTGTGCGCTATTTCCAGCCATATTCCTACCACTTAGACCAGACCGCAAAGTTTTTTGGACTGAAAACCCCGATCCATATTTTTTAATTTATGGGGTGAGGGGTAACACCCCTCATTTGCTTTCCACATCATAAACAAAAATCCGCAAAATGTCTGGCACAGCAGCAGCTGGTCAAGTTTGGATGTTGCCAGGGGGAGCGGAGGAGTGGAGGAGTGGGGGAGAAGGAACAACATTGATACCAAATCCGGGTTATTTACCCCCTTTATAGTGTGAAGTGTAGGGGTGAAGCATTGCGGCAATAAGTGTATTCCCTAACCAAAGCCTTTCTACCGCAATGCTTCACCCAACTTATGGATAACGGGGGTTTTTATCCCGGATTTGGTATGAGGCCGAAAAATGGGGTAGCTAACCCGGATTTGGTATAATTACGTCATTTCAGCTAGAGGGTGAGCACGAAAAACCGGGTTTCTTGGGTTGAAGCAAGGAAATATCGCCTTGACAACCAAAGAAACCCGGTTTCTCATCCCCTATACCGAATACACCAATCGGTGTTTTGGAAGCTAACGGGTTAAGCAAAATTGACGGGTGTGGAGTACAGCTTCGCCATGATCGGGAATCCAGGCTAACCACTCCCTCTCCGAACACTGGCACAGAAGAAGTGCTTCGTCAAAACTCAAAGGGCTAGGAAGCTCTAAAAGTTTTACCCATGTAGAAGGTTGGAATTCTTCCTGCAAAGGGAGCGTTTGGGTTTCTCTGGCCCAATTGTAGGGTTGGAAACGCCGCGTTCTAACAACTTCCAGCTTATCGATGTCGAGTTTCATAATTTTCTTGCCTTGGTAAGCAGACTGCTGCTAAGCCTTTGCGATCGCGTCTTCAAGCTTTCGATCGAAGCGGTCTTAGCCAATGGTCTAAAATTAAATTGCTTCTGTAACTTACGCTACAGAAAAGTTTCTACTTTAGTCAACTAACTGTCTTAGAACTTTACAGTTCTGAGTAAAACCTCTCTAGAAGCGGCAGATTAGCCTCCCAAATAGCTCTTTTCTTCCCCGATGCAGGTGAAATCTTGCTAGGTTGGAGTATGAATCATAAAATTGAACACTCAGCTAATCCACGCCAAGTTGTGTAGGGTAGCAACTGCTTGTGACACCAAAAAGAAATCTCCCGCTATACTCCCTTCGACTGAAAAGTAAGAGAATGTTAATAGAAGAAAATTGTATAGCTGGGCTGTTGCAGCCTTATAGGTAAAATAAGTACGCAAAATAGCCAGCCTGACCGTGATATTAGGGTGAAAATACATGATCCTTCTCGATTCCCAGCTCATGCCCTGCGAAAACCACATAGATCGGCAAGAATCTACTGAACGGGTTGAACCGATCGAGCAGCTTTTGGCGATCGGCACAGCCCTCTCTAGCAGCCAGGACTTGGGGCAATTGCTCAGTTTAATCTTGTCAAAGAGTCGGGAAATTACTTATAGCGATGCGGGAAGCGTCTATCTGATAGACCACAGCGATGCCGTTCCTAAGTTGCTGTTTAAGGCAGCGCAGAATGGTTCTCAACCCAACGCAGATTTAAAAGAATTCGCTATGCCCCTAGACCACAACAGTCTGGCGGGGTATGTGGCGCTGACCGGCAAAAGCTTAAATCTGTCGGACGCCTATAATTTACCATTGGACGTCCCCTACCACCTAGACGACAGTTTTGACCGCGACTTCTCCTACCGAACTCGTTCGGTTTTGGTGTTACCAATGCAAGACCAGCACGGGGAAGTAATTGGGGTACTTCAGCTAATTAATCGCAAAGTCGAACCGGATGCGGTTATCACTCCAGAAAATGTCACAAAAGTAACGCAGCCCTATTCCGAGTGGGAAGAACGGATTATGCGATCGCTTGCTTCTCAGGCGGCTATTTCTATTGAACGCAATCACCTGCAACAAAGCATCGAAAACTTGTTCGAGAGCTTTGTCAAAGCCTCTGTAGAACTGATTGAAATGCGAGACCCGACTACTTCGGGTCATTCTGAGCGAGTCGCCGAACTGGTTGTTTGTCTGAGTAAAGAGGTAAATTTAGTTACCGCTGGTTCGCTGCGATCGATTTATTTTGGCGATCGCCAAATCAAAGAAATTCACTACGCTGCACTCTTGCACGACTTTGGCAAAGTTTGCGTCCCAGAAGCCATCTTAAGAAAGCAGAAAAAACTCTACCCCGAACAATTGGAGATCGTTCGTCACCGCTTTGCTATAGCCCAGCGAACCCTGGAAATGGAAGCAGCTCAAGCTAAATACAAACATTTACTTGGCTCCCTCGATCATCGCCATCTTACTGATGTTACCTCTTTAGGAGGCTGTCCTTATTGCCAAGACCAAGAAAAATTCGATACCCAGCTGACTCAAGCGATCGATAAACTGACTCGATATTGGGAACTGCTACTAGAAGTCAATGAACCCGAAACAAGGGAAACTGACGAATTTCGTGCTTTTTCTGAAGAAGCTCTCGCTCAACTGACAGAACTGTCTAAGTACACTTATCGAGACATCGACGGTCAGCTAAAGCCCCTCGTTTCCTTACAAGAAATGACTCAACTAATGGTACCCAGAGGCAACCTCACCCCCGAAGAGCGTCTAGAAATCGAAGCTCACGTTACCCACACCTACAAATTTCTTCAGCGCATCCCCTGGACGAAACATTTCAAAAATCTACCCATGATTGCCTACGGACATCACGAAAAGCTGGATGGTAGCGGTTACCCCCAAGGCTTAACACACGAAGATATTCCGATTCAAACTCAGATTTTGACAATTGCCGATATCTATGATGCCCTCACCGCAAGCGATCGTCCCTACAAGCGCAGATTGACCGTCGAAACCTCCCTACAAATTCTTCGACAAGAAGTCAGCAAAAACAAAATCAACAGCGACCTGGTCGAGCTTTTTGCCCACCGCCAGATTTTCGCGATCTTAGGTCACACCGCGTGAAGTACCCACCGAATCGTCGGAGTACCGACTCGCTTCGTGGGCTTCTGTACTCATAGGCGAGTGCCCCAACTTGGACTTTGGTCAAAAAGGCTCAAGCACAATAGACAAAACAATTGCCAACTGTTAGCATGAAATTATCAAATAATTCTTTGAAAATATCATGCTTAGTCTGAGTGACATTTATCCTCTCTCAGAGTTCCAGCGGGGTGCGAAAGCTTTCCTGGCAAGACTCAAAGAAACTAAAGCACCAATAGTTCTGACTGTTAATGGTAAAGCTACTGCCGTTGTTCAAGATGCTGAAGGCTATCAGCATCTTCTCGATAGACTTGATTTACTGGAGTCTATTGTGGGTATCCGCAAAAGTATTGAAGAATTTGAGCAAGGGAAAGGGATACCTCTAAAGCAAGCATTTGCAGAACTTCGGGAAAAATATGGCCTACCAGATTGAAATATCTCCTACTGCGGTAGCTGATATAGAAGGTATTTTTCTTTGGATAAAGGAGGATTCACCGGAAAACGCTTATCGCTGGGTAAGAGGATGTTATGAAATTATGTTGACGCTGGAAAACTTTCCGAGGCGTTGTGCTTTGGCTATCGAAAGTGAGTATATGGGAATAGAGGTACGCCAACTTTTCTATAAAAAGCAATTCAATATTTTATTTACTGTTAGTGAAATAGTTGAGCAAGAGCAAGGAATTGTGCGTATTCATCGTGTGCGTCGTTGTTCTCAACAAACACTTCAAAGTATAGATCAACTCTTAGGTGATGAACCAGAAACTTAAACCGCGCTCGCCTCCCATGCCCCATACCCGATCGCCAATTTTTTGCAATTCTTATCTTTTGCCAAACTTTTCCCCACAGATTCCACAACCTTTCCCCAAAGCTGTCAAAACTTTTCCACAGAGCTTCCGTAGTTTTCCACAGGTTTCAACGTTCGTATGCGGTCTTTCTGTCGGACTGGGGATTTCTTTGACAAACACTCCATCTGCCGGGATATGCTGAGTTTTAGTAAAGATATGTAACAAAAAAAGGCTAAAAAGCTTATTAGTTCGTAGCGGTTTTGTTTATGTGAAGACAGTTGTAATATTTCGCAGCATTGACAACCCTACCCCCAAATAGCAGACAATGATGCGGCTGACCGATAAGGCGATCGGGTACTGGGGGCATTGTAGATTCTAGATTTAATTTAAAATCTTCTCCTTCTCCCCGCTCCCCCTCACCCCCTCTTCTCTGGAGGTGTCTATGAACACAAACGTTAGTATGCTGGCCGAAATCCCCGAAGTACTGCACGAATCGCTCAAAAGCTATTTGGAAAGTCATCCAGATTGGGATCAAGACCGGGTTTTTACTGCTGCTCTATCCCTATTTTTGCTGCAAAATGGAGGTGGCAACACCCCAGAAGCGTCGCGCAGCTATCGTAGAGCTGCCCAGGTATATCTTGAAACACTGTTCCGAAATTCTGTATAACAGTTATTTGTCAAAAACGTGCTAGATACCTTAATTGTTGGAGCTGGAATTAGCGGTCTGAGCCTAGCTCACGCTTTGCAGCAAGACGGGCGGCGGATTTTACTGTGCGAACGTCAGGGACGAGTTGGTGGAAATATCACCACAGGTATGGCAGAGGGATTTCTCTGGGAAGAAGGCCCCACCAGCTTTTCGCCGACGCCAGAACTGCTTCGCTTGGCTGTAGATGTCGGACTGGAGCAAGAGTTGATGCTGGCAGATCGCAAATTGCCTCGTTACGTCTACTGGCAAGGGCAACTGCAACCAGTGCCGATGAGTCCTCCCGCAGCCATAAGTTCCCAGCTGCTCACCTTACAAGGCAAGCTACGGGCACTGACGGGCGCTTTGGGGTTTATAGCACCGGCTATGGCGCTATCTGAACAGGGGGGAGAGGAAACGATCGCCCAGTTCTTCCAGCGTCATCTGGGAGCAGAAGTCACGCAGCGACTGGTTGCTCCCTTCGTTTCCGGCGTTTATGCTGGCGATCCCGATCTACTCAGTGCATCTGCATCTTTCCGGCGAATTGTCAAGCTTTCGGAAATGGGTGGAGGATTGTTGGCAGGAGCTATATTGCAACGTCGCGGATCGAAGAAACAGGGGAAGCCGCAAGACCCCAGCATTCCCAAAACTCGGCCTGGAGAATTAGGCTCCTTTAAGCAGGGTATTTCCGCTTTACCGCAAGCGATCGCATCTCATCTGGGCGATACCGTTAAGCTGGGCTGGCACCTGACGACGCTGCAAAAGAGCGATCGTCAAACATACATAGCAGAATTTGATACACCCGCAGGACCTGAACAGGTAGAAGCTTGCACGATCGTCCTCACCACACCCGCCTACGTAACAGCTGACCTCCTGCAATTTTTAATACCAACAGCAAGCCAAGTTTTAAGGGAAATTCCTTATCCTCCCGTAGCCTGCGTTGTCGTCGCCTATCCACAAACTGCTCTGAAGCAACCTCTACGCGGCTTCGGCAACTTAATTCCGCGAAGGCAGTCCATTCGTACCCTTGGCACTATCTGGTCTTCCAGTCTATTCCCAGGTCGCGCTCCCCAAGGATGGCAACTGCTAACCAACTTTATCGGCGGAGCAACCGATCCCGAAATTGCCGATTTAGACGACGAGCAAATTGTTCAAGCTGTTCATCAAGACCTTTACCGCATCCTCCTTAAGGAAGATGTAGCACCAAAAGTTCTCGCCGTGCATCTTTGGAAACGTGCGATTCCTCAGTACACTCTGGGGCATCTCCAGCGGTTAGAGCAAGTTAATCAAGCTCTAGAACAATTTCCCGGTTTATTTCTGTGTAGTAACTACTTTGATGGCGTTTCTCTAGGAGACTGCGTTAAGCGGGCTATTGAGCTATCTGCGGAAATTCGCCAACATTTGCAGTAGGGGCTCCGCATTCGGGGAGTAAGCGATCGCTCTCTCCCTAGATTTTCACCCCCGAATGCTTCGCCCCTACACGCTAAAAAGGCACTAAGAAGTATTAGTCAATTGGTGTTCTAGCGGATGGGTACGAGGGAATCAACAACCTGTTAAAGCTTCGGTGGTATTGGAAACCTCAAGCTTGTAGCCGACATTTCGGACTGTGTGAATTAATGTTGGCTGACTCGCATCTACTTCAATCTTCTTGCGAATTTGATCGATATGAACATCAACAACTCGGTCTTCTGCGCCTTCTATTCCTGCGTGTTCGTAACCCCAAACTTCTTGAATCAGCTCCTTGCGCCGCCAAACCCTACCCGGATGACGGGCTAAAAAATACAGTAGATCGAACTCTAATGCAGTTAAAGGTATGCTTTGATTGTTGAGGGTGACCTCCCGTAGCACAGGATCGATCGCCAGCTTTTCCAAGACTAGAACCTGCTGTTGTGCAGGAGTCGGGGTCGGCTGGATTCGCCGCAAAAGAGCCTGCACTTGTTTTTCTAGAACTTCCACATAAAAAGGCTTGGTAACATAAGCGTCAGCCGACTCAAATCCAATAATTTGAGATTTTACGTCTGTTAGGCTTGTCAGTAGCATTACAAGCACACCTGTACGGTTCTTCATTTCCTCGCAGATTTTAAAACCGATCGTGTCAGGCAAAATCACATCCAGAATCACCAAGTCAGGGTGGAATTGCTCAAACACCTCCAAGGCGTTTTTACCGTCTGCGGCGCATTCTATTTGATAGTTCTGCTTGCTCTGGGTTAAGAAGCGATAGATTAAATTTCGGATTGCTGGGTCGTCATCAACGACAAGGATCTTTTTGCGAGCTACGTCGGTTTTCATGGTAATGTCTCAAGCAGCACAGTCGAAACTTGAACGCACCACAACCAAATCAAAAATTATAGTTGTGGATTCATTCGCTACGCAGTTATGAAGATTGGCATCAAGGGAACGAAAAACCCAACTTTTCCACTTCTATCAAAGGGATAGGCTGATGTGTATTTAGGGTTGATAAATACGACGTTCAAGAGCAAAAATAGGAACCTGGCCCACAAGGAGCCAGAAACCGAAGCGTGTCACGGCTGAGATTTGTGTGTTTCTTCAGTGGGATCGGGAATCTCAAACTGGTAGCCAACACCACGAATCGTCCGAATCATCTTATCCGGCCCAGAATCGGTTTCCAATTTCTTGCGAATTTGGCCGATATGAACGTCTACCACGCGCTGATCTCCTACGTATTCGTAATCCCATACAGCTTGGATCAGCTCGGAACGACGCCAAACCTTACCCGGATGACTGGCTAAAAAATGTAGCAGATCGAACTCTAAGGCTGTTAAGGGCACGCTCTGATTGTTGAGCGTTACCTCCCGACGCACCGGATCGATCATCAGTTGGTCAAATATGATACGTTGTTGTTCCGCAGTAGTGACCACCCGCTGGCGCTTCAAGATAGCTGCAACTCTGACTCCCAATTCACTTAGACTAAAAGGTTTAGTGATGTAGTCATCGGCACCTTTGGAAAATCCCGTAATTTTATCTGCTTCGTCTGTCCGGCTTGTTAGCATTAGCACAAATACACCAGTGCGACTCTGCATTTCTTGACAGAGGTTATAGCCATTGGCATCAGGCAAATTCACATCCAGAATTACTAAGTCTGGGTTGAATTGCTCAAACACCGCTATGGCCGTCTTCCCGTCAACAGCAGACTCCATTTGGTAGTTTTGCTTACTCAAGAACCGCTGGATTAAGTTTCGGACCGCAGGGTCGTCATCAACGACAAGAATCTTGGCGAGAGACATGGCCACCACTTCACAGTTAAAGTTAAAGTTGAGGATAAATTAGCGAACTGAAAAGCTGGATGCGAGCTTTGGGGACGAGTATAGCGAGCAAAGCTTGGGGACAGATTCGCCTATTAATTGTGTATTCAGCATTTTAAAGGATTTTATAGGAGCCCAGCATTAGTATGCCCTACCTGGTAGCTATACTTTCGATAATCGATCGAAGTCAGGACTTACGCACTATCACCCCATAGGGTACAGCGTGGGCTTGAAATATAGTTCTAGTTGACTTGAGTCGGTGCTACTAGGGCAATCGGGCGACGTTAAGAGCAAGCCGTCAGTATAACCTAGAAATTTGTCATGCTAGTAACTAGCTGTGTTAGCGGGAAAACAGGTAAACGATCGTGTTCCGGGTATCAAGCTAAACTACTTGCAGGAGTAATAACTTTAACGATCGGTCAACAACCAACCGCTAGCTGGAACTAGCCGTGTGGTGTCAGAATATGAGACCGCGTAGAACCGGAACCAGTTTGGGGTGGATCGGGATCTGTGGCAAGATGGGATGTCTTGGAGGTTTTAAATGAGTGCTGAAAATCCCTATAAGCAATTGGGAATAAACGAGGACGCGACCTTCGAGGAAATTCAAGCGGCTCGCAGTCGCTTGACGGCTGAGTACAGTAGCGACCCGAAACGACAAGAAGCGATCGAAACGGCCTACGATGCCATTCTGATGGAACGTTTGCGGATGCGCCAGGAAGGAAAAATAAAGGTTCCAGAAGGCATTCGCTTTGCTGAGCGCTTAACTCAGGCTCCCGCTAGTACACCACCAGCAGCAGTCAAGCAGTCCACTGCATGGCTGCAAGGACTGATCGATACCCCCACTAGAGCGGATATTCTGTGGCCTGCTGGTGTTTTCCTGGCCTTGGCTGGTGTGAGTTTTTACTCTCCGCCTGTGGCGTCTCTGGCATTGGCCTTGGGAGTAATAACCAGCCTTTATTTTCTCACTCGCAAGGAAAACAAACTGGGTCGAGCCGTGCTAATGTCTCTCTTGGGCTTGACTGCTGGTTTAGCAATGGCTGCGGCGGTTAACGCTTTACTCCAAACTCAATTTCAAAATATCCCTTTGGCAACGGAAACAATTGCCGCCTGGATAACTTTTGTCATCCTCTGGTTGGTTACCAGCTTTCTGAAGTAAGACTTCAGCAGAGGTACAGACGCGATTAATCGCGTCTCTTTTGAAAAAAGGGCTTCAGTTTGAAGCTCAGTTCCCCGTGGAAATGGGTAAGTGCTGATTTTGTTGCCGGGATTGATTCAGAACTAGAACTACGGCTTCGCTGAGATCGGCGACGATCGCATCGGGATTGTAGGCTTCTAGGGAGGCGCGATCGCGGATGCCGCACAAAACCCCAATTACCTTGATGCCGTGTGTTTTGGCGGCAACTATATCGGCTTCTGTATCACCAACCATCCAGGTATCTGAGGCTGGTGGCAGTTTGGCTAAAGCTCCCCCCATCAGCAGCGGTTTGTCGTCGATGTCGCGGGTCTTAACGTAGTCATTGCTGAGCCGATAGCACCGATTTTCTGGAAAAAATCTGCCTAAGTCAAAGCGATTGAAGGCGTAGTCCAGCTCCACGATTCGGCGCATGGTTAAAACGGCCAAATCGACTCCAGCCTGCTGCACTTTTTCCAGGGCTTCAACGGCTCCCGGTGCCAGTCCATCGTAGGGGAAATAAGCCGGTAGATGCACGGTTTGTCGCCTTAGCTGGGCAAATTCTTGGGCTTGCTGTTCGTCTAATCCTGAGACGATCGCAATCTGCTTTTCTGGAATGCGCGATCGCTTCATCTGCCAAAATTCCGCTTTGGACAACTGTCGCACTGGCCGATCCTCACCCCGAATCTTTTCTAAACAGAATTGATAAACCTGGTAGTACCGTTCCGAAACATCGATTATCGGCCCGTCGAAATCAGTAATAAGTCTTAACATGGTCACAAGAATTGTTAATTTTTTATAAGATTATCCCATATTGGGGAATGGTGATTGGGGAATGGTGACCGTCTTCCGTCTTCCGTCTTCCGTCTTCCGTCTTCCCTCTTCCCTAGCCCCTAGCCCCTAGCCCCTACTCTCTAAACTGCCTCGCTTCATCTGCTCTAGTTCGATCGCTTCAAACAAAGCGCGAAAGTTGCCTTCCCCAAAGCCTTGAGCCTGCCGTCGTTGACCGTTGTTATAGCAAACTCGGCGCTCAATAAGCTCAAAAAAGAAAGTGGGCAGGGCAAAAATTGGCTGGGTGAAAATCTGAAGCAGTAGGGGTAGGGCTTCTTGAGTCAATTGGTCAGAAAATACTTCCCAATCAACCAGAATTTCCTGTTTGGCAATCTCCTGCAATTCTGCTGGCAATAGAGGCAATAGTTGTCGTTGCTGCAATTGGGTGTAGTAAGTAGGAGGAACCTGGATGAATGGTACACCAGAGGCTCTGAGTTGGGCGATCGCTTGGACGAGATTGGGCGTTTGCAAGGCGATATGCTGAATTCCTGGCCCTCGATTGATATCCAGAAACTCCTGAATTTGAGAATTGGTAGATGCAGGCTCATTTATGGGAAATTGTACCGAGCTGCTCGGATGAACCATCACTTGACTGTAGAGGCCCGATCGCTCAGTCTGGATATCAAATGTCTGCTGGCGTCGAAATCCCAGTACTTTTTCATACCAGGTAGCCGCACGCTCCATCTCACCAGCATTCACATTCAGCACCACATGATCGATACCAGTGAATGGGACTTCCGACTCGAAGAGTGTTGAGTTTTGAGTTTTGAAATACCCACTCTCCCACTCTCCCCCTCTCTCATGCCCGATTCGCTCGATCAAAGTGTGACTTAGAGAGCCCCAGGCGGCAATTTTGGCCTGCTTCAGACATTGCTTACCCTGTTTTTGTGGCTGGATGGGTTGGAGGACTTTAACGCCCTGACTGATGCACCGGGCTATGACTGCTTCCACATCCTCAACAAGAAAAGCGACATCCGCGACACCTGGAGGATGTCGGCGCAAAAACTCGGCAACAGGACTGGCAGATGTCAGCGGTGAGGAGAGAACAAAGTATACGGGGCCACTTTTGACCACTTCCGTGCTAGTGTGGTTGCTGGCATCACCTCCTGCGCGTTGAAAGCCGAGCTGAAGAACAAACCAGTCACGCCATTTCTGAGCGTTTTCTACATAGAAGTGAACGTGGTCAATCTGCATATAATTGTGCGATGAGGAAGTAGCGATCGGTCTAGGCGTTGCTTTCCTGATTTTCACGGCTGTTACAACCAGTCGCGATAGGAGCTGACTAGCACCTGTAGGTTACGGAAACGCGATCGCGCTTATGGAATTTGCCAGCATACTCTCCTGATTTCAATCTCTCTGGAGAGAGGTTATAACTAACGATTAGAAAAATAAGTGACTTTCTGGCTGAATATTAATTTCCATCGGTACAGCTTGCGGCTCAGATCTAAGAGCAAACAAAATAGCATCAGCAGCAGTTTCAGTACTAAGCATTTTTGACCTGTCAACCTTCAAGCTCACATTGTCCCAAAACGGAGAATCGATACCACCAAAGTAAAACAGCGTGAACTTAACCCCAAACCGTTTCAGTTCCTCCGCCATGCACTTGCTAAAACCGACCACACCGAACTTAGAGGCAGAATAAGCCGCCGCCATCGCCATTGAGTGCTTGCCCAAAATTCCCACCACATTGCAGATATGACCTGATTTGCGCTCCTTCATCACTTCTGCCGCCGCTTGACAAGTATAAAAGCTGCCTTTTAAATTCAGGTCGAGCATGGCATCCAAGTCTGCTGGTTCCAGTTTGTTGTACTGTTTGAGGATACCAGCACCAGCGGCATTAACTAGGGCATCAATTTGGCCGAATTGGGCAACTGTCTTGTCCATTAGGGCTTGTACTTCCTGCGGCTTCGTGATGTCGCAAGGCACCGTCAAAACTTGCTCTGGCCCAGTTACCCCAAGCTGGGATACCAGCGTCGCTAATCGGCTGCTATCTCTTGCTGCCAACACCAAGCGCGTGCCTCTAGGTGCTAGTTTGCGCGTCAAGGCTGAACCAATACCACCAGTTGCGCCAACGACAACAACCACTTTGTCCTGCATAGCTGTTTACATTTCTTTACACCGTCTTCATTATCATACTGCCTGGGCTTAACCTAGAGCTGCTTCTGGGAGAAATCCAGTGAGGTGTGGAAACAGGCGTCGATATGGGAATAAACTCAATTCTAACTACACAACCTCAGCATTCAGTAGTAATTCGCACTGCTGAAACACATAATTGACAGCAGCAAAAAGTTTATCTAATTCCTGAATTGTGTAGAAAATTTGATTGCGAGTAAAAACATTGGCTTTAAGTTTGCCAAATTGCCAAACTCCTCCATTAGAAGCAATTCCAAACACTTCTTGTTCTGGTTTTTCGTTCAGCTTTTGTGCAGCAAGCATCTCCGCCATACACTGCGCCCATCCCGCCTCAAAATTATCCTGTTTTGCTTCTATGAGGATAAAGTAAGGTTTATCAAAAACAACATTTCCTAATGGGGATTTTTTCGCCAGTACATACTCAGGAAATCCTGAAAGCTTCTCGTCGAATGTTAAAGACTTGTGACTCCACAAGATAAAATTTTGGCGATACTGCTTCCAAACTTCTTTCAAAACTGGATAAATCAGATTTTCACAAATTGCAAATTCAGAACAGTCGGCTGCACCGTCTTGCATCACTATTTCCAAATCTTCGCGAAAATAGTCGGGGATATTAAACTCTTTTTCTAGGATAAAGTTAGATTGAGTGTAGGTAATTTGAAATTCTTTGACAACAGCATCAACGGTTTTATAAGCACTGAAAGGCATAATAACCTCTTAAATAAATTTATCTATTTTTGCTAATTTTAGCATAGATTGAGAGCGATCGCCCTTGATGGGAGCGTAGGGGCGATCGCGATATTAAACTAGAGTCCCCTTGCGGGGAATTGGTGAAACTGAAACAACTGTTCAATCACCATACTAGAGGCGTGTTTCCATCCCCTTGCGGGGTAAGTTGTAAAACTTATTTAAAGTATTTTCGGAATACTTAAACTCTCTAGTCTTCTAAAATATAGCTTGACTTTTTCAAAAAGTCAAGCCATTAGTAGATTAAGGAGAGAACGGGATTAGCTTTGGAGAATACTCTCTAATAGCTTCTTATTTTCGAGTATTTTTTACTATTCCTTTCTCGTCTCCTCTGGGTATTACTGAGTAGCGGTCATTCAAATTGAGAAATAACGATTTCCTTGTCAGGAAAATCAGCTACTATTTTTAAATTTCCACCCAGAGCTTTGATGTACCGGGAGAGATTTGAGACTGAAATATCCTCTGGGTTCTCCAACTCGGATAAAGCAGACTTAATAACGCCGATGTCTTTCCCAAAATCGTCATTTGTAACTTCCAATGACTCTTGCAGTAGTTCAGCAAGATTAAGATGGAGTAAAGCGATTTTATTTAGCACGAATTTCGTTTCGCGCTCTTCGCTCCGGTGTCATCTGCTTTCGCAATTCACTAAAAGGCTTTGTCTTCATATCAAACCTTCATCCAACTAAATTTATTCATCTAGCTGTAATTCCTCAAACAGTTCATCAATAGTTTGAGGTTTAACAGTGCGAGTTTTCGCTTGCTCCATAGCGGCATATAAACGAACTGCATTAGAAGGTGAGCTAAGTAGGTAGATGGTTTCTTGCATACTACTTAACTCGTCAGCAGCAATTAGTGCAACATTCTCGCCACCCTCCCTGTCGATAATAACTACGTCTCGATTTTTCACAACTTGATTGCAGAGTTCGTTTAATTTAGCTTGAGCCTGTTCGTACATTATCTGAGTTGACATTTTTCCAAAGTTTCCAATTATTTTTCGTAATGGTATCGAGCCTGTAAAAAATCAATCTGGTCGGCGCTAACTAAATAGACGATACGATGCTCTTCGTTTATGCGACGCGACCACACATCAGCACCCATATATTTAAGAGGCTCTGGCTTTCCAATCCCCTTATATGGGTCATCCACAATACCCTCAATTAGCTTGCGGATACGCTTTAACATATTGGGGTCTGTTTTTTTCCAATACTTAAGGTCTTCTTGGAACTGGTCATTAAAGACTGATTTGCGTAAACTTTCATCCGGTTGCTTGTCACCAGAGTATTTTGTCATTACTTCCTCGCTTTTACTTAAATACGTCGTTCTGTTTGCTGGTTGAAAAGTTGTTTCAGTTGCCGTAGCTGAGTCGTGAAGACTCAAACTGGTTAAGTACAAAAGTTTGTTGGCATCCATATGCTACTCCTTAGAAATTGTCAAAACCAGATCCACAGAGTCTACTGTGGGTTGTCATATTCCATTATAAACTTGGGATAAGCCCGATCGCAACAAATTGCATTGTTTCACTCAACCCATTTAACCTTTTTGATGCTACCGTCTTCCTTCAGATCGACAATTTCAATCTTAACTGTTTGTCCTTCAGAGATAAATTGTGCCTTTTTCGGTTCTTTTTCTGTAATTTTGATTATTCCCAAAATTTGATATGTTACCTTATTACCTTTTTTTGTAGTAACCGTTGCTTCCAGGATTTGACCGATCGCAAAATTATAAGTGTTAATAACCCCAGCAGTTTCTGCTTTACGAGTTGACTCCACAACTGGGGTTGGAATTTCCTCAATTAGACCCGCGTCTTTGTAGTATCGCATCAAGCGTGCTGACCAACCTAAAATTTCTAACATCTTTTGGGCATTCGCTTGTTCGCTTTGCAAATATTGACTGCAAGCTTTATCAATACTGCGGTAATAATCGGGAGTTTTACCACTGTGCCCAATCTGCCTACCGTTGCTGACTAAAGTTTTCAAGTATTTGAAAAAATTCGCTCCAGCATTGGGTTTGTTGACAGTAGCGCGGAGATAGGCGATCGCCTTCCCCAATTCATTCACATCTGTGTTATCTTTAACTAAAGCGATCGCGATCGCATGAACAATTTGCCATTGTTTTTCAGTCAAAGATTCTGTCATAATTTCAACTGTCATATCTTTAGTACATTCCTGTTGGAGGTTCGCGATCGGTAGGATAGCGCAAAACTTCAGCTAGTTGTTGTAACTGAGTTGCCTGAACTAAGCTAGAGTGGGCAGCTTGAATAGTCTTTTGCATCAATTGTTGCAAATCATTTCCGGTAAGGGTGGCGGATTCTGGGGGAGTATAGGAAGAGTAGCGATCGCGCAATCCGGGCAATTTTAATTCTTTCACAAGTTCCTGACTATCTGTAAAGGCAATAATTTTTGTCACTTCTACAGTCATTGTTCCCATACCAATTGGTTTACCGCCACCAACTTTGAGAGCAATGGGATATTTTGGGTCTTGTCCTAATACAATTAACAGAGTTCCTAACTCTGCTGGTTTGAGATTTTTGAAATGCAACTGAGTGGTGAAAGTGTAAGTTTTGGCTGCTTGTTGAACTGCTACTCCCGCGTTTTGACCTTTATCGATCGCCCTAATTGTGTGATAATAAAACTTGCGCCCCGCTACTTTCCCTCGTTCATCAAAATATGCGCGTCGTACCAGACGAGGACTCCATAAATTGGGCATGAATCCGGTTGCAAAACCTGCACTTTCACACTTAGCATCGCTGAATTCAATTAGCCCTTGCCAATTCAAAGCCCCAAATACTTGACTGGCTGGACAAAGCTCATCTTTTTTCTCGCACGGTAAACGATCTAACGGATATTTATCTTTGTACTCCCGCTTATTAGTAATTACACCTAATCTGCTGTTAGTAATTGCCTCATAAACAGACCGAATGCAGCCTTTGAGAGAACTTCCCTGAATCGCAAGTTTTTGGTCAGTTCCCTGCGTCATTGTTTTAATTAAAGGAAGGCGACTACCGATATCGCTTCCCATCACAACTACCCCTGTTGAAACGTGCAAAGAAGTTCCAACTTTTAATTTTAGAAATAGGGTTCCATGTACGCGATCGCTGTGATATTTATGATGTCCAGCCGGATGTTGTAAAGTTTGTCCTTCCTTCGGAAAAGAAATCAACTCATAAGGTTTAGAAACGCTCGTTCCATCCGAGTCGTCACTCGAAACAGGTCGGCGTGGAGATGTAAGTCCTTTGGGTTTTGGAGGTAGATTTCTAGTCATTTTTATTCACTGTAAGGGCGACAAAATGAACGGTTGCTGTTTTTTTATCTTGAAAGTATCGCTGACGTAGTGGAATTGTTTTGGGGTCGATATCTTGGTTATTTATATCTTTAAAGATGAAACCTTTGGGAAATTTAGTTTCGTCGATGTCGTAAAAGTAAGCATGGCGATCGCACACTTCCCATTCAATTTCTATTGGCTCATTATAAATGGGTTGAACTCCTAAATCTGGCTCAATTTCAACCAGACTGAGGAGTAGAATTTCATAGCCATTCCCCTGTTTTTTCCAGCGAAGTTCCCTTTCTGAATTAAACATTTGACCTTCAAAATAAGGAGAAAATTGCTCTGGTAATTTCATCTGGATACCGCTGACTGCATGAGGCGATCGTACAAAATAATAGCTTTCCTCATTTGCCAGTTTTTCCAACAATTTCTTAAGTTCATCCCATAATGAAACTTGCTTAACATAAACAAAACCTTTCATGTTGCTGCACCTCGTAAAATTTCACTCCAAGCGCGAACCGCAGACAAGAAGAGATTGGGTACGCCTGCATCTCCCTCTCCTTGCCAACTTAATTGTACGCCAAAGTCTAAATCCATTGATTCAGCACCTTTTGGAGTCGTTTGCAAATCCGGTTTTCGGAAACCATATTCTTCAGCTTCTTCATTGCTGAGAAATTCACCAGCACCTAGCAGTGAATTTCGTTTCCATCCTATTTGTTTACCTATCTGGCAAATTTGCTGAGTTTCTTTCTTTATCTCACAACCGGGATATTGGACAACAGCCGAGTTATATTTGACGGTAACTGTTCCCAAACCGCGAGACTTGGCAAAACCTATACCGAACCAACCTTCATTTAAGTCTCGTAAAACTAAACCAATTAAACCTAATTGAGCTAAAGAAAAGTTTTTGAGATGAATTTTGGTGCGGAATTCGCCAGCGGTACAAACTTGATAGTTGAAAGGGCCAACTGCAACAGAACCGAATACTCGGTCAATAGCTACTCCATTACGTTCTTCAATCTTGACTTTAGATTTATCCACTGGGTAAGCATCCTCAATCCTGACTCGACTGGCGATCGAAGTATTACCGAATATGCGATCGGTAAAAGATGATTTTTGGTAAATCTTAGGAGCGGGTAAATCTTTCAAATAATCATACTTATCATTTATTGGATCGTTAGCCCAAACAATCTTAGGATCGTTTGGATTACTATCTCGTCCTACCGTTCGCACGATTCTTTCAGCATGAGCGCGTATAGCTCCTTTTAAACCGCTTCCAGGTAAATAAATAGAGCGTCCCCCAGCATGATAAGTTTCGACAAATTCCATATCTGGCTTAGTAGGATTAGCACCTTCTTTTCCTGATTTAATGAGAATTGGCCCGTCGGGAATTAAGGTTAGATCGATCGTACAGTGGTTGACAAATCGCTTGTGCATAGTTGGGTAGGTTGAGAAATAGTTGAGCATTAAGCAGCTAATAACTGATTTAGCTGCACTTCACACTGTTGAAAAACATAGTTGACAGCAGCAAATAGCTTATCTAGCTCCTGAATGGTGTAGAAAGTTTTATTGCGGGTGAAAATATTCGCTTCAAGCTTGCCAAATTGCCAGCGATCGCCATTGGAAACGATACCAAATATGACAAGTTGTAGTTCATCATTAAGTCGCTGTGCTGCTACCATTTCGGCTAAACACTGCGCCCAACCTTCGTCAAATTTATCTTGCTTTGCCTCAACCAACAAAAAATAAGGCTTTTCAAATACTAATTTTCCTAGACGAGAGCGCTTTGCTAAAATATATTCAGGAAAACCTGAAAGATTTTGGTCGTAAGTGAGAGATTGATGACTCCATAAAACAAAATTGCTGTAATAGCATTTCCAAACTTCTTTCAAAACTGGAAAGACTAAATTTTCACAAATAGCAAACTCTGAGTTATCGACAACTCCTTCACGCATTACTAATGCTAAATCTTCTCGGAAGTAATCAGAGATATTAAACGGAGTTTCAACAAGAAAGTTTGCTTCGGTGTAAGTAATCTGAAATGCTTTGAGAACTTCCCCGATACTCTTGTAACTACTAAAAGACATATCTACCTCATCAAAAAATTACTGTGATTCAACAGATGGCACATTGCTTACCTTTAAATTTTCGTCTATTAATTTTTTAAGACGATCGATTAATTGTCGCACCCACTCATCTTTATAGTCGGTTGCATCTTCATAAGCAGTTTCATCTTCCTTCACTAACTTTTCTAGATATTCTAACAAAAATTTAGGGTTGTCTTCCACATCCACCCATCGCATTTTGTCAATTTCTAATTTAACAACACCTAAACCGCGCGATCGTCCTCCTCCCAGTGGAATTTGCTCTGTCTCAAACTGGTGCAAACCTATCATTAATAAACCCAATTCCCAGTCTTTCGCATTTTCCACAATTGCTTTAAATTCAAATGGTGTTCCTGCGGGTACAACTTGGTAATCATAAAGTTTACTATCTGCTGCTGTTTCTGTATCGCGATCGATCGCCACACCATCTCGTTCTTGATACTGTCCAAACCAAGCATCAGGTAATACAGTTAAATCTCGCACTTGAAATTTGCTAGCTATCCAAGGAGAACCGAATAAGTGAGAAACTAAATCTGTATTGCTGAGTATGAAGCTATTTAAACTATCTTCTTTTTCTTCCTGTTTGATATTTTTGAGCGGATTTTTCTTAAATTGAGACAACTCTTGGTATGTAAGCGACCACTCATCATTGACAGCAGGATTACCAACAAGTTTTCGATTATTTCCTAAGATACCGCGTAGGAAGCTTTCGAGGCGCGATCGCAACGCTCCTTTAAAACTCGATCCCGGTATCAAAGGCTGTCCCAAAACATCTTTAATCACGGGTAAATCAGAGCCGATCGGCTCACTAGAACGACCCGCACTAATCCGAAGTGCTGTTACAGTTGTGAGAGTACCTGTTATTTCCAACCGATTTTTGAACGTATCAAACATACTTCACCACCCTTAAATCAAAGATTTAGCCAACTAAATACTTCTGGCGCTGATAACTGTAAATCTATTAGAGAACTTAAAACAGGCAAAATATCTCCCTCTTCTCTAACTTCAGGTTGTTTTCCCGGTTGAAAAGTCATAATTATACGCTCTTGTGGGTCAATAAACCAGCCTAGCTCACTTCCCTGATTCAAACAGAATAAAATCTTGTTAATGACGCGAGTTGAACTTTGTTCTGGTGACAGTATTTCTATAGTCCAATCTGGGTAAATTTCAAACTCATTTTCGATTTCTCCATTCGCATCAACAGGGATGCGCTCCCACGAGAAAACTGTTATATCTGGAACAATTGAACGTCCGCCAAAAGTACAGCGTAATTCTGTAAAAGCACAAGCTAAACGATTAGGTTCACTCACCCGATTAATTTCAGCAACTAAACGGCTTTGCAGTCGGCTGTGTTTTCCTTTAGGCATAGGTTTTTGGTAAATTTGACCGTCAATGTATTCGCTGGCGGGTTCCGTTTCTGGCATTTGTAAAAAATCTGCCAGGGATAGTTTGGGAGGAGCTTGAATTGAGGTTATCATGATAATCTGCTAAATGAGTGATAGTAAAGATGAGGAGTTAATCGCAGCTGAAATAAAATAGAGATAACTTTCGAGGCGCGATTGCAACGATTCCTCAAAGTTCAGGATAAATATCATTCAGTAGAATCTTGCTGTAACAAGAGCGCCTGTACAATTTTTTCCAATTTTGGATAAAGCCCTACAGCTTTTTCTTTAAGGTTGGCAGCAGTTTTAGGTTGGGGGTTCATCCCCACATGGGCAATATCATTACGCAATTCAGTCATTTGATTCCAAACTTGAGCCAGTTCAGCTGCTTCTGGCAACGCATTAAATTGCTCATCGCACTCGCCAGCAGTTATTTGACGAGGGTTGAGTCTGAGCTTTTCAGTAGCATTGTTGAGAGCATCCTCTACACACTTGCGACCCGTTCTGTTGTTAAACATCTGGTCGCCCAACCCAAATTTTAGCACCAAGACAGAAATTAGCCATTCACGCGCCAAAGTAGTAGCCTGAACTACTTTATCTCGGTCGAGATACCATTTAATCATTTTTAACTGTAACCTAAGACTTTCAGCAAAGGCTGCTGGCTCGGTTGGAGTGGCTAAGGCGAACTGTCCGTACTCGTTGACAACTTTTTGCGACAATAAAGAAAATGGTTTTGCTCGTTGAGCAAAACTAGGTGCAGATTGTTGTAAAATCTCTTCAAGCTTAGTGGCAGATTGCATCGTTTCGATTGGTCGAGTGATGCTCAAAGCAAGTGAAATTTGTTCGATTGTTTCCGCAGCTTTTTTCAGTTGATCTCTTAACGGCCTAGCTTCCGGATTGTCTCGCAGTTCTGCATTCGAGGGAATAGCACTTTTGAGCAAATTAGCTAACGGTTGTCCGTCTCCAATTTTGACAAAGCGAGTAGTTGCGGTTAGCCAATCAATCATAGACACAAATTCAGATAGGTCAATAACGGGTGCTGGTGCATTATTTTTGCTGTCGCCTAATTCAAAAGCACCATAGTAAATAGCTGCAATCGTTACGGTTTTAGCCTCCTTGAGGTATGCAGCAAATAAGAAAACGAGAAAGGGTAGAGATCGCAGTCCATGAGTAATATCAAAAATTACGCGATCGCCTTCATCAACGTGCTGAGTGATTATTTTAAAAGTTTCCCACATTTCCTCAGTCGTTCTACCAGTTGGGATATCAATTGGCTTGATGCGCGAATCTTTTAATGCTTCCAATACAGGCCAAGCAGTTGCTTTTGCTTCTTCCGTGACGCACACTAACATAGTATCATATTGACAAAACTGGTGTAGTGCTTCAGCAAATACTTGACCTTTGTAGGCGCGATCGCCATAACTATACACAGTTTCCTTTGGATATTTTCCTAAAAATGCAATGATTTTTGTTTGACTCATTGTGTAGTATCCTTAATCTAGTTTAACTATTGTTTGTCCCATTCCCAGACTGGTTTTGATTCCTCTGCCTACACACTGGCTGTACTTAATGAGTAAGTTGGCAACATTTTGAGTTAATTAAATTGTAGAAAATCAGAAATTACTACCATCTTTTAAATACTTGAGATGACGACCGCCATAGCCCAAGTATCGGCGAATTAGTTCTAGCCAAATCGGTTTGAAATCAGTTTGAGAACATTCGGCAATTATCTGAGCATTTTTCTTGATATTACCATCAATGTCTTGAACTATTCTATCGGCTAAAGAGTCTTTACCTCTCCCCCATTTTTTATCCCGACCCACTTGATAGCGGATAAAGTTTTTAATAACTTCTGCACTGTCAGTAGTATCGGAAACGCGCACTAAGTTACGGAATTGAGATTCTTCTAAATCGCCGTACTTCGATTTATCTAAAGCATCTTGAATCCATATTACCAAATCGTCTTCTATTTGACGAATTGCTTTTTGCACTTGTAACTCTATTTTTTGATCTATTCCTAAGCTCATGCAGGCTCCTCCCGAAATACTAGATGAAATTCATTACAAATTTGAACTTGACCGAATCCTTCGCAGGTTCGATCGCCTACTCCTCTTACTTCCAAATTCCCTAACGCCTCAAACCACTTATCAGGTTGGGTCGTACTAAACAAATATACTCCCCCTTTATTAGTTACCAATTCCACATCTTTCATCAGTCCCCAAGCACTATTCCAACCTGAACGGTAATCGTAGCTACTATAAGCAGCTTCGAGTTTTAGGAATGAATCTTCAACACATGCAAAATATTTTAGCATTGATTCCGAAATTACCGTAGTGCGCCGCCATTGCTCAGTAAAAATGGCATCTGACTGTAAATCTAAAGTGAAATAAGTTTGATTTAGCAATTCTATTTTACCAAAAACATCCCCCCATTCATCCCAACGTTTTCGTATTTCTTTATTAAATTTTGTAACTTTATCTTCGATGTTTGATTTAGCATCAACAGGTATTTTTGCATCAATTTCAACTTTTCCCAATCCTCGCGAAGTCGAGCCACCCAAGCGGAAGTCTTGACGACGGACATCAATAAAGTCCCTCAGAGAATCTGCTAAATTATCTGCAACTAAAATCGAACTTTTATAGATTACAGGTTTCTCCTTTTGTTGCTGAGATTCATTCAAAACTTCTATACTATACAAAATTTGCTCCTCAGCCGTAGCGCGTCTTCGATTGATACCCACCCGCGTCAACAGGCGTTTATTAACTGAATGCTTGTAATACTTGTCATTAAACTTACTATAGAAACTAAAATCAACGGTGTCAACTCTTCCTCCATCAACTGGACAATTTGGATCGTATGGATAACCATAGGATTCAGCACACAAGCGATCGATCAGTGTATCGAAAACCCCATGTCCTTGCTGAGTCGTAAAGCCTGAATCTGTTTTAGAACTGAGGGTAGTGGCGGGTAAAACCATAATTTCTCCCATTCTCTCTATAGGTACTAACTTTCCCTTAATTTCTAAGGTAGCCGGGTAAGCATTTTGGAAAATTGCTGGCTCATCACCCAAAAACAAAGCTTGAAAGTCATCGTCATTTTCTGCAAGATTAGTTGACTGATGACCGGACTCTTTTAGAATTTGAGCCGCGATCGCACCCCGAATTACAGAACCAGGAATATAATTTTCAACCTCACTAACCGAACCGCCGGGTTTTTGTCGTGCGATCGCTAGAGGTGACAAAGCCTTAATTTCTAATTCAATGCGCTTCAATTTACCCCTCCTTTTGCTAAAAACTGCCAAATATCTTCATCTACCTTAATTTCTGGTAATTCCCAATTTAGCCATCCCAAACCAGCCGATTTACTTCCTCCCAATGCGTTAATGTGGTGCAAACCAGCCCAAATTATTGCTTTTGCATAATCCGGTCGATCGAGTGTGAAACTTGGTTGGATGTGAATTTCACCCGTAAACCGCAGTTTTGCATTTACCGGAGAAGTTTCTAAGAAATAAAGTTTCTTCTCCTCTGCTGTGCGACGACGGCGATTAATCGTCACACCCGGACGCAGAACTTCCGGCAAATTTTCCGGGTCTTCAGTGCAAATCAAATCGTCAAACATTACCCGCGACGGTAAAACCGGATCGCCAAATATCTGACTAATTAAACAGTGATAGGTTTCGCCATACCCCGGTACTTCGTATTCGCTGCGTTGAAATCCAACAGGTGCGTTTCCTCGCCGAATAACCATTTTTTCAGCACTGGGAGATTCAGAAATCGCCCAACCCAAACCTCTCGCTATTTTTTCGCATTCGTGACGCAAACGCCCTTTAAGTTGCGAAGCAGGAATCAGCAAATTTCTTTCAGCATTACGAACAATTGATTTATCCGCCAGTGACGCAGACGACCCACCCGCCCCTACACATAAAGCGGTATCAATTACAGCCGTAATTGTAATTAATGGTGTTTCAACTCTGGATAATTCTTGCAGCCAAATCATAAGTCAGTCTCCTGAGTTGTCAGTTGTCGATCGCTTGTATTAGAATCCTCATTTGAATCGATAAAATCGTATAAATCTACCAGTTCTCGCCAGATTGTCTCATAAGCTGGTTCCTTTGGATCGGCGTCGTACATCCAAGGAGCTATGTTTCCTTCGTTAGTTTTAGCTTGACACCAAGCTTTTTCAAAGTTTTCTTTTAGTTCTGCTTTTCCTTGCTTGAGTCGGACGCGGAAATAGCGGTAATTGAGTATAGCTGTATGTTTTCCTCGCCCTAGTAAACTGCGAATTTGGTAGAGTTGCGATCGCGGAAATTCTGCCTCTTTCAGAGCCTTAACTGCTTTAATCAATCCTCCCAATTCGTGAAAGGTGTAAGGCGCTGCGTATAGCTTTAATTTTTGTGTCGTTTGCTTCGTTAATGCCTCTTGGCGAAAGTCTTCAATACTTGACGAAATCATCGTCACGGTTTTCATTACCAAAAAGTCTACCGTACCGCCACAATAGCCAGCTTTTTTCAGCTTCTTTGCACGTTTTTTAGCCGACTTGAGTAACTGTTCAAAAAGTTTCTTGGCGTAGTAAATGGGAGTGTTGTAAGCGGTAATTAATACGCCGATCGACATACTTAATTGACAGTGAGCAACTGGGGCCTTTTGGCTTTGGCTAGAGTAGCGATGGAATTTACTGGGATCGATCGGCTTTTGCTCCTCAGTCCGATAGTTACCCTTAATTTCTACACCTACCAGCGAAACTTCTTTGAGTAATATTTTCTCAAACTGTTCGCCGATCGCCTTCGCAATTTCTAGTGCCTTATCTGCTGGCACTATCAATATAATATCATCTCCACCAATACTGAGAATTTCAAAAGGATGGATTGTATCTCCATCTTGAAGCGTTGATTCTGGCTCGGTAATTCCTCTTAATTCGCGAGGCTGGAGATTGTCTGCTAGGGCTTGATAAACTGCATATTCGGTTGCATTTGAAACATCTTCACTGAATTCTTTATACTTCTGTGGGGTGCGAATATTTTGAATAAAGCCACCCATGTTATTGCCATCGGCGTAAATGTAGGCAACAAACCCATTACTAACTTTGCCAATCTGGGTTAAAGATTGGGGAATATAAACATCATCAAAATTATAACTACCACAGTATTTCTGATGTTGGTTAGAGTTCTTATCCAGAAAATCCTTAAATCTATCAATCCAACCTTCTATTACTCCCAGTTCCCACTCTAGCCCAGTATTTTCGTACCATTTAGGTGTTTTAGACAAGCCTGTTTTTGCCCGATCGCCTACCCGTCTTTTTCGTGCAGAAACTTCAGAAAAATCGGTTTCAGTAGGTAAGTTTGGTGACTGAACAACTGCAACGGTAGACCTCCGTTCTCCCTCATCTCTGCTTAAATATGGATGCGTTTCAAACATCGGTGGATAGCGGCGAGTGGGGCGATCGTCAAAGTTATTTCCACTGCGACGTTGATTGAAAACAATTGCCAACTTAGTTGTAAGTTCGTTAAAACTCTTACGAGATTGAAAAGCTTCTTTAAGGGATGATGGGTCAGAAATACAAGGTTCGTTTGGCTTCTTTTGGATGTCGCCAAAGTAAGCCTGAACGAGTGGTTTTTCGTGTACTTGCAGATACCGCTCTAGCCAAAAAGTGTCTTCAATTGGATTTTTTAACAGTCCAAAATGGATTTCTAGTAGTTTAAAGGTATCTCCAACTGCACAAGAATTAGCTGTTAAAGTTCTTTCTGTGTAGCGTTTTTCAATGGCGTTGGCTAGATCGTAGACAAAAGCCGCAGGACAGAAAGCTAGGATATTACCGCCAGTGGAATAGATAATTAATTCTGGAATTAACGCTTCTGAAAGTGTAGGAGAGTCTTGAGGCAGGTTAAGATAGGTATCTAGCCACCTTCTGACTTCTCCACAGTATATGCTAAATTTTGTTAATTCGGGCTTGTATACTTTACCGAAAAAAGCTGGCAGATCGATCAGATTAATTTGATCCAGCAATCCTGATGCTCCTCGGATATATGGCAGTTTGGCAGCTTCAAAGACATATTGCTTAATTTTAGTTGCGCCGCCATAAACTAAACCAATTCGCGTCTTCTGCTCCCATAGCTTAAGGTAATCGGTCTGGATTTGAGCAATCTTTTCGGGACAATACTCTAAAGGGATATCTAGAAGTTGTTTGACTTCTTCGACAAGCGATCGCACTTCCTCCGGTACTTCTTTCCCCTCAATTAAAGCTTGTCGCATTTGCTGCAACACGGTTAAGTCAAAATCGGGTTCCTGCTTGTCGCCCCAAGCGAGACACCAGGCGATCGCAGTTGTGATATTGTGAGAATTGTTTGTCATAAATTGACCATAAAGTTATTTTTTGAAAAAAAGCAAAATGCTCTAATTGTTTTAAGGTTCACTCTCGCTGCACAAAAAGCGATCGCCCTCTACTCCCTACACAACCGTACCAAAACCATCGCCAACGCTTGCACCATCGCACGACTCGAAACATCCTCACCTCGCTCTAAATGGTGAACGCTACCTTTGAGGATGGGAGTTTCTGATTCGATTCGATCGCACACCCCTTTATAATCGCTCTCGATAATTGCAATAACTTTCAAATTCAACTCATCACAAAACTTAAGCCACTCTGTAATTAGTGCTATCTCTCCAGCTAAAATCACCGCATGAGTGGCATATTGCATAATTAATCGATTTTTCTCATCGATTTTTCCACCTACGTCTACTAATGTTAACTGTTCGTTTGTATCTCTTACCCACTGCGCTCTAACTTCGGCAAATTCCCAAGTAAATTTCCCCTTATAATCCGCCTTCAATTGTTTGGCTTCTTCAGCGTTTCGGCTGGCTGTTTCGGAAAACCACGCTCCTTCTCCATCGGGACAAGCGGTAATTACATAAGGGTACGGCGCGTTTGGAATTCGTCGGATAGCTTGCTTTAATCCTTCTCTCAAGCAAGACTTCCCAGAATGGGGAGGCCCACAAAGCACAACTTTCACTACTTTAATCCTCTCTGCAACACCTGAATCAAAAATCGTTCGATAGCTTTTTAATACAAAAATACTACAAAATGAAAAATTGTTCAATTTTCCATTTTTATTTCAGTTCAATCAATCAAATCTCCTAACTTGTAAGCGGGATTATGAGTAATGGCGATTACATATTTTCCTAATTTAGGATCGTAGACTCCAATAGCACCGTAAAGATGCCCTACTTTATGAGTCAAAACGCAAGCCACAGGTAAAGAAGCTGGGCCATTAATTTTTAGCAATGCACCGCCTTTGAGTTCTCCCGCCTCTGTCATTTCATCTAACCTGGCGGCTGCATCGCGAACGATTCGATCGTTCTGTGCGGGTTCTCCAAAGCCGATTTTTAAAACATCGCCTTCTAGCTCGATTTTGTAAGTAGTCATGGTGGAAATTGCATTTACGAATAAACCCATCATACTACCCGACTGGAAATGGCTTTTTCCAATAGAATTAAACTAAAATTAAGTTTCTCCTGTAGCGATGATGTCGGATTCCCTGTTTCGATCGCGTCCCCACATCCCCCTGCTGCAATGGCTGGCGCGGGGTTCCCTCAAGCAAAACCTGCTGCGTGCTTAGCTGTTGGGCATCTAAATTGTATTTTTTGGGCGCGCGGGACGCCTTGCCCCCTCCCCACAATAATTTCATCAAACTTGACTTAAAAATTTAAATGCGCCTCAGCTTATTCCACTGTGGGTATGGCTTTCTACCCTCTACGGCGATGCACAAGATAGCGAACCTTTACATACAGCAATTGGCGGGATGCCTTTTTTACTCCCAGCCATCCTAAAGGTGAAGAAATACCCAATTTGCAAGAGTTTGAAAAAGTAGTATTGGAATTAGAAAGTTTTGAAAATGCTATCGCCCAAGAAAAGAGAATTTTGGCAATTGCTCAAGCCACCCGCGTCACCTATCTTTAGGTATATTATTCAATACACAATCGAATCTTGAATTCCAAGGCTAAAACCAGAAGGGATTGACTCTGAGTGTTTCCGGGTGTGATAGGCTAGCTGCGAAGAGGAGTGTCAGAGGTATCAATGGTGAATAAGATGCGAGTGGGGCTGCTGTTTGGGGGTCGATCGGGAGAACATGAAGTTTCGATCAGTTCGGCAAGGGCGATCGCAAAAGCTCTCTCTACAGACCAGAATATTGACAAATACGAAGTTCTGCCTTTTTACATCCAAAAAGATGGGCTTTGGCAAGGTGGGGAAAAAGCACAACTGGTGCTGGATTCAGGTGTTCCTCAAGGGGGAGAGGGAGAATCCCCCAATCCAAAATCGATCTGGCAGTTTCCCGCCGAGGCGGAGTCGGTGGAGGTCTGGTTCCCAATTTTACACGGGCCTAATGGTGAAGATGGTACGGTTCAGGGTTTGCTGAGTTTGATGCAAGTTCCTTTTGTCGGTTCTGGGGTGCTGGGTTCGGCTGTGGGTATGGACAAGATTGCTATGAAAACAGCTTTTGCCTCCGCTGGATTGGCGCAGGTAAAATATATGGCAATTAACAGATCTCAGGTTTGGTCTAACTCTTGTGTTTTCCCGAAACTATGCGATGAAATTGAATCAAAGTTAGGTTATCCGTGTTTTGTGAAGCCTGCTAATTTGGGTTCGTCGGTGGGTATTGCCAAGGTGCGATCGCGTACTGAACTGGAAAAAGCGCTAGATAATGCAGCTAGTTACGATCGGCGTCTGATTGTCGAAGCAGGAGTTCAAGCGCGGGAAGTGGAATGCGCCGTTTTGGGTAACGATAACCCGCAGGCTTCTGTAGTTGGAGAAATTACTTATAATAGTGATTTTTATGACTACGAAACTAAATATACTGAGGGCAAAGCAGATTGGTTCATTCCAGCAAATATACCGCCAAATGTCGCTGCGGCGATTCAGGAGATGGCGATCGAAGCTTTTGTCGCTGTAGATGCTGCCGGACTGGGACGAGTGGATTTCTTCTACGTTGAAGCGACAGGCGAAGTTTTGATTAACGAAATTAATACATTACCAGGTTTCACGTCCACGAGTATGTATCCTCAACTATGGGCGCATAGCGGTATTTCTTTCCCCGAATTAACGGATAAGTTAATTCAAGCAGCGTTAGAACGGCATAAGTCTTGAAAAAACGCAGGATTTAGACATTTTAGGTGAAATCAAGATATAGGGAAAAACGATCGAAATTTAACCTATGGTCTATGCCCCGTGTTATAAGTCCTAAAATGGTTGCCTACCTTTTGCACAAGCGCATACAATCGTTGTGAGCATAAGGTGTAGGTATTAAAGAGTGGGTATGGCAAAAAACCAACTTGCACAGAAGCAAACACCCCCGTTAAGAACCGCAACGCAAAGGCTGCGTGGTGCTAAACCGGCACGAGTGGCAGAGGAATCATCGCGGCCCAGGACAGCGAAACTCGATCGGCAAGGGAAAAAAACCACGCCACCGACTCGCGTTAATCCCTTGCTGCAACTGATTCAGAAACGTCCCCTACTGGTATGGAGTGCCCTGTTGGCAACAATTTTATTGGCAGGTAGCGTTGCCATGATCGGTCTGACTAACCCCGGTGGTGTAAAAAAAGGAGAAGCATCAGAAGCTGATGCTTCGGTGGCTACTCAGAAAACAGTGCTAGAGGATCGAAGTCAGAACAATCCTCCCGCGTGGTTGTTTGGTGCGATCGCATTAGGTTGTGCTACAGGCTCTTGGGTAATCTTAAAACAGCTAAAAGGCTCTCGTAGGCGTCGCAAGCTTCGTAAGCCACTCAAACAGCGTTCTACCTCCCAACGCCCAGTCGATCGGCAACAGCAAAAGAAGGCTTCTTCACCCCGTCGAGCCGTTCCTGCTGCCAAGACGCCCCAGCGATCGGCTGGCTCAAGATTGGCTGTGGCAGATTCGCCGCTCGGCGGTTTACCCCCTGTTAGAGAGAGCCAACCCCCATTGCCAAACAGCGCCGGGGAAAGAGGGAAGAAGGCCAAATTGGCAGAAAGTATGGATTTGCGAAAACGTCAGCCTCTATCTTCGCTGTTGAGAAAACCCTAATTAAATTTTAGATTTGAGATTTTAGAAGGCAAATTGAATAAATTTGCCATCTGCAATTTAAAATCTACAATTCCCTATTACGATTTTTGTTGAAGTAGCGATCGCCAGTCTTTAATCGCCTGTTCTGTCCACAGCCAATTTGCTTTGAGCGTATTAGGCTGAAAATGAGGTGAGTCGTCGCGAATCACCTTTTGGCGCAGCTTGAGCGCCTCGTTCATCAGACGCGATCGCTTATCGGCTGGTTGATCGAGGGCCTCTAGCTTCAGCACTAATGCCAATCCCGCATATGCTGTTAGGGCATCTCGACTGGCGACTGAGTTGGTTGGTATTGGTGCAAAATTTCCAGCCGTTTCTCTGTTAGCAAGTTCCGTTTTGGCAGCTTGTTGTTCTTGCGTTAGGTATAGCGCCTCAAACCAAGCCTGGTTAGCGCGAGTTAAATTACCTTTTGCGTAGTAAGCAAAGCCGAGAGCGTTGTAGTAAAGCGGCGATTTTAACGATCCCGCAGCAGTCTCCCAATAACGCCGCGCATCATCCACACTGTAACTTTTGTCTCCAGCCCGAACCGATTGCCAAGCCAATCGTCCGTAGAGAAAGTTAATGGCTGGATTATCTTTTTGCTGCTTTGGTACGGCAGCTAAGGCAGCTTTTGCTTGTTCGATCGCACCCCTATCCAGGAGTACTTCGACAGCTTGTTCCGCAGCCGCTAAGTCACCTTGCTTGAAATGTTTAATTGCGATCGCAGTAACGGTTGAAGTGCTGGCTTTTTTAAGAGCGATGGATGGCGCTTTTGCTTGAGGTTGGGCCCCTTTAAGAGCGATGGATGGCGCTTTTGCTTGAGGTTGGGGTGTTGAAGGTGCCTCATGTAACAAATGGGCCGATCGCAAGCCTACTTGAAAGGATCGATTTCGGAAAAACCACAAACTCAAAGAAGTCAAAAGTAAAAAAGTCAAAGGCAAAACCAGCAAAGTTTTGTTTTGTAGAGGCGAGACATTGGCTTTGAAGCGATCGCGTCCCCCTACTTTATCCCAGATTTGGACTAAATTTCCTAATTTTATAGGTGACTCGATCGCCCTTATTTTTTCTTGGCGATCGCGATTGGTTGTTTTTCCTATTTCTTCAGATGGAATAAGTGGCTTGGTATCCGTATCCGCAACAGAATCAAAACGTTGAGTAATAGGTACAGATGTCAACTGGTTGTCTGTTGACTCAGCCGTCAGCCTCAAGGTTATATCCGTTAAAGTATTTTTTGGCGACTCTTGGGTAGGATTGGGTTTGGACGGTTGACCGAGAAGACCGGAAATAAAGGCTAAATCTTCTTCATCATCCATATCTTCGTCTTCCAATGCCTTCGGGTCTTCAATATCGAACTCCGCAGCTTGTTGTGCAGACATCAAATATCCATCAAATTCCGGGTGAAGATAGAGGATAGGTAAAGCCCAGTAAAAGCGATCGAAACCGTATATCAAAATTAACTCCTGCCGCGCCGAAGTCAAGCTCACATCGACAGGATCGCCTTGACGGATGTTTTCGTAAAACAGATCGGTGAAGGTAGAAGCCACCCGATCGGGCATATACTGAGAAATCGCCAGCACGCTGGAAATACCTGCCTTGACTAGGGCATCTGCCTGATTTTCCCCATCGGCGTCATCCCTGGAGATCTCCCTCAAAATTTTCAGTTGTCCTTGATGGTGTCCCTTTAACTCTGACTGAGTGCGATCGTGAAAAGTCGTCGATTTGCGAACGCAACGAGAGAAGGCTACATCAGTACTGATGGCAATAAAGCAATCTGGTGAAACCGTATCTAGATTTTCCAAATCGCCACTATAAAGCAGCTCCCAAGGAAGACGCGCCAAACGATTCTCTTTGAGTTCCAATCGCAGCCGCAATAACTCTCCCCGCGATCGGGCCTTTTTTTGAGCCGTCAACCAGCTGTTGAGCAGAGTGCCTTGAAACAGCCCCCTGTACAGTTGCTGCCCCAGCGCTACCGGGGACTGGGAGGGTAACGGGGGGCCCTTCGACCTGTCTGCTTCCCGTGCCTCTGCGGGCTTTAAAGCCCGCATCTGTGCAGCTTGGCTTAACCAATCTTCGATCGGCCAAACCACCAAATCTTCCGCCAATGGCACTCCTGGCGCTACCAGTTCTGTTCGCACCAGATATTTATTTTCTCCGACTGGTGTCACGGATACGTGAAATTCCTGAGTCACAGTTGCCCTTCACTCCCGCTCAACTCCTCAATATCGTTGGCTTTAGCAGCCTCTAAAGCGAGTCCTTCGCCCTTATATAACTAGATTCATTTAAGTCGTTAAAGTTTCAATTTTTGTCTGTTATCCGTTGTTTTTATGGGCTACCACGGCTGACCGCCCACCTGCGATCGCTCTCCCAACCTGATGTCTGACAGCTAAGCCGTTACCATTGCCTTTTTTTGAAATTTATCCCGATGCCAACGCTTAGCGATCGGAGAAAGAGATGGTAGATGCACCCTGATAAGACAATTTTCCCCCGGCCCTCAAAGTCGGGGGTTTTTCTTGTAAAAGGTTATTTCCTATCGAGGTAACAACCTTATCTGAGGCCATATTAGCTTCTCAGCTTGTTTTCGTTTGCAAAGATATCGTGAAGGAGAAGTAGCGGAGGGAAACAAGGATGCAAGCTATGTTCCATCAGCGTTTCAGCTGCATTCGTGTTTGTATAGGGTTTCCGGGGAAAGCTAGAGACAGTTTCTTCGCCACCAGAAACTATATCAGTTGCTTTTATTGAACTTTTCTACTTTTCAAAGGATTTCATTAAAACTTCATCTTTCTTCCCCCGTGGAGACCCCCGCTATAATCAGCGCGGACACATCGAGCCGTAGGTGAGTACCGCGCATTG